>NZ_JBXWSK010000004.1:0-114667 GCF_059613385.1 Ruegeria sp. BHSA162 | reverse complement strand
GTTTGCCTTGTAGTCCCAGATCCATGTGATCCCCCCTGTCATTTGTTACCCGCATGTCTAGCACCGGCCAGACAGGGAAGACCAGATTGGCGTCGGCAAATCAGTAGAAGAACTCTTCCCGCACGATCTTGCCGTTGACCACGTGATAGACGCCGACCTCGCGCATGTCGAAAGCTTCACCGCTTTCCTTCACCTTGCCCTGCACTTCAAAAATCACGGCAAAGCTGTTTTCACCATGCAGGAACGGGTCGCTGACCGACGCGCCCGAGACCTCGTGCGCGCTTTCCCACCAATCATGCTTGCCGCGGATGCCCTCGATGCCGTGGGTCTCGCGGCCCATGCCCTGCATGTCCATCGCCTCGACCGAGACGGCATCGGCTGCATACAACTTGTCCAGATTCTCCTTGGCGCGGTTTTCGCGGCAACCCGCCACCAGTTCCTGGGCGATTTCTTTCAAATTCATTGATCCACTCCATTATTTGTTCACTATATGTTCTTACTGGCATATCCACCTGATTCGAACCACCCCCTTTGTCTTGCCTCGGCAGGATTCCCCGCCTATACGCGCCTTCATGCTTGATACCGCCTCGAACCAACCCACCCTGCCGCCCGAGATCGCGCGGCGCCGGACCTTTGCCATCATCTCGCACCCGGATGCGGGCAAGACGACCCTGACCGAAAAGTTCCTTCTGTATGGGGGTGCTATCCAGATGGCAGGACAGGTGCGCGCCAAGGGCGAGGCACGGCGTACGCGGTCGGACTTCATGCAAATGGAAAAGGACCGGGGTATATCGGTCTCGGCCTCGGCCATGTCGTTTGACTATGGCCCCTACCGGTTCAACCTGGTGGACACACCCGGCCACTCGGACTTTTCCGAGGACACCTATCGCACGCTGACCGCCGTGGACGCGGCCGTCATGGTGATCGACGGGGCCAAAGGCGTGGAAAGCCAGACGCAGAAGCTGTTCGAGGTCTGCCGCCTGCGCGACCTGCCGATCCTGACCTTCTGTAACAAGATGGACCGTGAGAGCCGCGATACGTTCGAGATCATTGACGAGATCCAGGAAATGCTGGCCATCGACGTCACGCCCGCCTCCTGGCCCATCGGCGTGGGGCGCGACTTCATAGGCTGCTATGACATGCTGCGTGACCGGTTGGAACTCATGGACCGCGCCGACCGCAACAAGGTGGCCGAAAGCATCGAGATCAACGGGCTGGACGACCCCAAACTGGCCGAGCATGTGCCCGCAGAACTGCTGGACAAGCTGCTGGAAGAGGTCGAAATGGCGCGCGAATTGCTGCCTGCGCTGGACCCGCAGGCGGTGCTGGAAGGCCACATGACCCCGATCTGGTTCGGCTCGGCCATCAACTCGTTCGGCGTCAAGGAACTGATGGAAGGCATCGGTGCCTATGGACCGCAGCCGCAGGTGCAATCGGCCGAACCGCGCCAGATTTCGCCGGATGAGAAAAAGGTGGCGGGCTTTGTCTTCAAGGTGCAGGCCAACATGGACCCCAAGCACCGCGACCGGGTGGCCTTTGTCCGCATGGCCAGCGGCCACTTCAAGCGCGGCATGAAACTGACCCATGTGCGCAGCAAGAAGCCCATGGCGATCACGAACCCGGTTCTGTTTCTGGCCTCTGACCGGGAACTGGCCGACGAGGCATGGGCCGGCGATATCATCGGCATCCCCAACCACGGCCAGCTGCGCATCGGTGACACTCTGACCGAGGGCGAGGCGATCCGCGTTACCGGAATTCCATCCTTCGCGCCCGAGCTGTTGCAGGGCGTGCGCGCGGGCGATCCGATGAAGGCCAAGCACCTGGAAAAGGCGCTGATGCAGTTTGCCGAGGAAGGCGCGGCCAAGGTGTTCAAACCCTCGATCGGCTCGGGCTTTATCGTCGGCGTGGTGGGCGCGCTGCAGTTCGAGGTGCTGGCCAGCCGGATCGAGCTGGAATACGGCCTGCCGGTGCGGTTCGAGGCCTCGCAATTCACTAGTGCGCGCTGGGTGTCGGGCGACAAGGCTGAGGTCGAGAAGTTCGTAAATGCGAACAAGCAGCACATTGCCCTCGATCACGATGGCGACATCGTCTATCTCACCCGCCTGCAATGGGACATCGACCGCGTGGTGCGCGATTATCCCAAACTGACGCTTACCGCGACCAAGGAAATGATGACCTGATGCTGACCCCGCCCCCCGCCAAAGCAACAGAGGCCGTCATCGCATGACCGCAGCCAGGCCGAGCTGGGGCATCGTCTCGACGGTGCGTGGATCGGCCCGCGACATTCTGAGTTTTGCGGCCTACCACCTGGATCTGGGCGCGGATCACCTCTACCTCTACCTTGATGAGCCCAACCGGCGGGCTTTTCGCCCCCTGCGCCGCCACCCCAAGGTGACCGTCCGCATCTGCGACGATGCGTTCTGGGCAGCGCGCAAACGAGACAAGCCCGAGCGCCACCAGGTCCGCCAGACCGTTCATGCGACCTTTACCTATCGCCACACCGATCTCGATTGGCTAGCGCATATAGATGTGGACGAGTTCCTGTGGCCCACGGCCCCCATCGCGGACTTGCTGGGCGAAGTGCCCGAAACGGTGCACGCGGTTCGGGTTCGTCCGATCGAGGCCCTGGCCTGCGGTAACGATCTCTACAAAGCGTTCATCCCCCAGGGCCCCGAACGCGAAGCGCTTGTCGAGACGATCTATCCAAACTACGGCGCTTTCGTTCTGGGCGGCTTTCTGAGCCACGTACAGGGCAAGCTGTTCGTGCGCGCGGGGATGGAGAACCTCAATTATCGCATCCACAATCTGTTTCAGAACAAGGTCATCTTGCCCTGCAAGATCGAGATGCCGCAGATCGACCTGTGCCACCGCCACGCCCCGGATTGGGAGCATTGGTGGTCACACTATCGGTTTCGACTGGAACGCGGCTCGTACCAGCCCGGCATGGCTCCGAACGTACATCGCGATCGGGGCGGGTTGAACATGAACGAACTGCTCAGTTGGATCGAGGCCGAAGAAGGCGAGCAAGGTCTGCGCAAGTTCTTTGACGAACTCAGCGCCACCGACCCGCAGGTTCGCGCGCGCCTGCAGGAACGGGGCCTCATCAAGCACCGACCGCTTGATCTTGAGGAAAAGCTGCAGAAACACTTTCCCGGAAGCTGCTGAATTGTTGCACGAAATCGCCAGTGACGCGATGTAGCGGTATAGATGAAACTGTCTTCATTTGACCCTGCCACACCTTTTTGTTATGTCCGCATCCAAGCCGAAACGCGCATGGTGCGCATGGCCATCCGGGCCCGGCATTTTTCATACGCGCGGGCCAGGTCAGTGTCCGCATGAACCGGACATACATGACGAAATTCAACGATCTGAACCTGAACCCCAAGGTCCTCAAAGCTATTGAGGAAGCCGGCTACGAAACCCCGACCCCGATCCAGGAAGGCGCCATCCCACCGGCGCTGGAAGGGCGAGACGTTCTGGGCATCGCCCAGACCGGCACTGGCAAGACCGCCAGCTTTACCCTGCCGATGATCACTCTGCTGGCGCGCGGCCGCGCCCGGGCGCGGATGCCGCGTTCGCTGGTGTTGTGCCCGACGCGGGAACTGGCGGCGCAGGTGGCGGAAAACTTCGACACCTACACTAAGCATCTGAAGCTGACCAAGGCGCTGCTGATCGGCGGCGTCAGCTTCAAGGAACAAGAGGCCCTGATCGACCGCGGCGTCGACGTGCTGATCGCCACGCCCGGCCGTCTGCTGGACCATTTCGAACGTGGCAAGCTGCTGCTGACCGGCGTGCAGATCATGGTCGTGGACGAGGCTGACCGGATGCTGGACATGGGGTTCATCCCCGATATCGAACGCATCTTCTCGCTGACGCCTTTTACCCGGCAAACGCTGTTTTTCTCGGCCACCATGGCGCCCGAGATCGAGCGGATCACCGACACGTTCCTGTCCGCCCCGGCCCGGATCGAAGTGGCCCGTCAGGCCACCGCGTCCGAGACCATCGAACAGGGTGTCGTGATGGTCAAAGGCGGCCGCCGCGACCGCGAGGGCAGCACCAAGCGCAAGGTCCTGCGCGCACTGATCGATGCCGAAGGTGACAAATGCACCAACGCCATCATCTTCTGCAACCGCAAGACCGATGTGGACATCACCGCGAAATCGCTCAAGAAATACGGCTACAACGCCGCACCGATCCACGGCGATCTGGACCAGTCGCAGCGGATGAAGACGCTGGACGGGTTCCGCGACGGCTCGGTACGTTTGCTGGTGGCGTCTGACGTGGCCGCGCGCGGGCTCGACATTCCGTCGGTCAGCCATGTGTTCAACTTCGACGTGCCCAGTCACCCCGAGGACTATGTGCACCGCATCGGCCGCACCGGCCGCGCCGGTCGTGAGGGCAAGGCGATCACCATCTGCTCGGCCCGCGATGAAAAGGCGCTGGATGCGATCGAGAAACTGATCCAGAAGGAAATCCCGCGTCTGGACAACCCGGTTCAGGCCGAACCGGCCGAGGCCGAGGACAAAAAGCCCGAAAAGAAATCGCGCGCCTCGACCCGCAAGGACGAGGTCAAGAAGGACAAGCCCGCCAAGGACGCCGCGTCGAACGACAAACCTGCCAAGGAAAAGCGTGGCAAAGGCCGTGGACGTCGTGACGATGGCGGTCCGGCCGTCGTCGGCATGGGCGATCACTTGCCCAGCTTCATCGCACTCAGCTTTGACGAACGCCGCGCGGGCTGACCCGCCTGCATGGCAAAAAGTTCAGAAGGCGCACGGGCCTCCGCGCGCCTTTTTGCATCTCAGATCGCGGCGACCAGGATCAGGATCGAGAGGCCCAGCAGGACCATCCCCACAATCTCGCGCCGGGTCACCGTCTCGCGGAAGACCAGGACCGAGGCCATGAGGCTGAAAATCAGCTCCACCTGCCCCAGCGCTTTGACGTAGGCCGCGTTCTGCAGGCTGAAGGCCCAGAACCAGCAGAACGATCCGCCGAGGCTGGTCAGCCCGACGAAGACGCCGGTGCGCCGCGTGTCCCACACCGCGCGCAGCTCGGCCCGGTCGCGCCAAACCAGCCACAGCGCCATCGACAGGAACTGGATCGAGACCACGACCGCCAGCGTCACCAGCGCCCGGAACCAGGCCTCGCCATCGCCCAGTTGCAGCGACGCGCCGCGATAACTGACCGCAGAAAAGGCGAACAAGACGCCCGATCCCAACCCCAGTTGCGAGGCGCGGTTGGTTAGGTGACGCCACCACGCCCCACTGCCGCCCGGTGTTTTCGACAACAGGAGAACCGCCAGCAGCCCCAGCAGGATGGCCCCGAACGCACCGGTTGAAACCCGGTCGCCCAGCACGACGAAACCGACGATTGCGGTCTGGATCACCTCGGTTTTCTTGAAGGTGATGCCGACGGCAAAGTTGCGCTGTTTGAACAGCGCCACGACGCAGATCGTGGCAAGGATCTGGGACAGCCCGCCGATGGCGGCATAAAGCCAGAACAGAGGCGGCAGCGCCGGCAGCGGCAGACCGCTGAGCCGGATCGCTCCTGCCAGACCCAGCAGCACCAGAGGCATCGAGTAGGCAAAGCGCGCAAAGGTCGCGCCGGTCGCCGACAGCTTCACGCTGCTCAGCGATTTCTGCAGCATGAAGCGCACCGTCTGAAAGGTGGCGGCGGCCAAGGTTACGGGAATCCACAAACTCATGGCTTCCCTTCTGTCGTCAAATCAAGGTTTTGGCCAGAGCGGATGCGCCACCGGATCCTTGGCGCGCCAGATATACTGCCGGAAAACCTGCCCGTACGAGCGATAGACATAGGCCTCGTTGCAGGCCAGATAGCGCTCTTTCCCTCGGCGATAGAGCGCGGGCAACCGATACCATGGCGCCGCCGGGTTCATGTGATGAACGACGTGCAAGTTGTTGTTCAGAAACAGAAAGGCAAGCGGCCCTCGGTCTTCGACAATCACCGTGCGGGCGCGCGACTTTTCGTGCGCGCGGTGTTCCAGAAAGGTGCGGATCTTGACCAGCGCAAGTCCCAGATAGGCCGAAAGGACAAAGGCCCAGACCGGCATCGCTGATTGCGCCACGACCCACAGAACCACCGCCACGCCGAGCAGATGGAAAGCCCAGGCTAGCCAGATGTCGCGGTCCCCGCGCACCGCACCGCGCCAGTCGTCGCGCAGAAAAGCCAACTGGCCGATGATCGGACCCAGCGCCATGCGCCCCAACAGCGTGTTGTTCGCCTGATAGACCCACCGCTGCCACCGCGGCAGCCTGATCCAGACCGCCGGGTCCAGATAGTTGGACTCCGGATCGTCATAGGGGTCGGTCAGGTTGGCATCCTGATGGTGCGCCAGATGCAGATCGCGGAAGCGGTTGTAGGGGATGAACAGGGTCAGCGGCAGCGCCATCAGCGCCTCGTTCAACGACTTTGCACGGAACGGGTGGCCGTGCAGCGCTTCATGCGTCAGTGAAGAATGCAGCGCCGCGACGACACCCATCATCGGCACCGCCAGCCACAGCGACCACACCGCCACGCCGAATATCGCAATCAGCCAAAGGGCATAGCAGGCTACGATCAGGGCAAAGGTCGGCCATTCGGGGGATTTTGGGGTGGTCGGCTCAGCCATGCCGCCCCCAAGAAATTCCGGCCCAGATGCGTTCGTAAATCACGTAGAGCGTCAGCCCGATGGCCGTGTTCACCACCGCCAATACGCCTCCGACGGCGGCCGAGCCGGTGGCGATCAGCCCCACCACGGTCATGACCGCAAGGCCCATCGCATTCCAAATGATTGCCTTCACGACAGATCTTCGCCGCGTTTCCATTCCGGTCCCCAGTCTTTTTTGGTTTTCACATAAGCGTTACCTGCCGCCGGCCCTGTCGAGAATTCCGAATATGATTAACAAATCTCAGCGACCGTGATATTTATCATCACATGCAGGAAAATTTCGACAAACGAGACCGCGCCGCGCAGTTCCGCCTGCGCCTGGCCCGCGCGATGGACCAGCGGAAGATGAGCCAAAGCGCACTGGCGCGCACCATCGGGGTCGATCGCTCGACCGTGTCCCAGTTGCTGACCGATACGGGCGCGCGCCTGCCCAACGCCCATGTGGTGGGCAGCTGCGCCTCGGCTCTGGGGGTGTCGGCGGATTGGCTGCTCAGCCTCTCGGACCGACCCGAGAGCGCGGCCGAGTTGCTGGCCAGTTCGCTGACCATGACCGAGGCACCCCGCGCGCTGGTCGACGAACGCATCTTTGAATGGCACCAGCAGGCCGCGGGGTACAAGATCCGCTATGTTCCGGCCACCCTGCCCGACATGCTGAAAACCCGCGCCGTGCTGGAATGGGAATACGCGCCGCATCTGGGCCGAACCGCTGACCAGGCCATCGGCGCCTCCGAGGACCGCCTGACCTGGATGCGCGGTGCCCAGTCGGACTATGAAATCGCCATGCCGCTGTATGAGATTCACAGCTTTGCCCATGGCACCGGCTATTATGACGGGCTGCCCCTGAATGAGCGGCTGGACCAGATCGATCACATGCTGGAGCTGTGCGAGCAGCTGTATCCGCGCATGCGCATCTACCTGTTCGATGCCAAGCGGCTTTATTCCGCGCCGGTCACCATCTTTGGTCCGCTGCTCTGCGTTTTCTATGCCGGCAGCCATTACATGGCCTTTCGCGACCGGGACCGGATCGAGGTTTTTACGCGCCATTTCGATACCTTGGTCCGCGAAGCTGATCTGACCGCCCGGCATTTCCCGACCCATCTGCGCCAACTGCGCGCGGCCATTTCGGCAGGGTGACGCCAGTCCATGGGTGCAATTTCCCAGCTGATCCCCTATATTGAAGTGCGCGAAAATCCGAACGATCCGACCCAAAGGAGGATATCAGGAATGGACGCTCTCAAAACCGCTCAATACGCGCGCGCCCTGTATTCGGCGCATGGCGACAAGGCCGAGGCCGAAGCCGCCCAGAAAGCCCGCGAATTCGAAGCCGCAGGAAACGTGGAAGAGGCACAGAACTGGCAGGCCGTCCGCGCCTCGATCCGCCAGATGCGCGGCCCAAACCAGGGCTAAAGCTTGGGGTCGGGGTTCACGGTATGCCCATCGACGGCGATGACCTGCCCCGACACCAACCGTGCCGCATCCGAGGCCAGGAACACCGCCATGGCGGCAATGTCATGCGCTTCGACGAAGCGGCCCATTGAAGTACCCGCCGCATAGCCCCGATAGACCTGATCGCGGGTCATGCCCTTGGCGGCCGCTTCGCGCTGCAGCACGCCCTCCATCCGAGGGCCTTCCACCGCGCCGGGGCAGATGACGTTGCAGCGCACGCCGTGCGGCCCCAGCTCCATCGCCAGGGTCTTGCCCAGCCCGATCACCGCCCATTTCGCCGCTGCATAAGGCGCACGGTTGGGATAGCCGTACTGCCCGGCGGTCGAGGATGTGATCAGCACCACGCCGCGCCCCTGCCGTTTGAGCATCGGCGCCGCGTATTTCGCGCTCAGAAACGCCCCGTCCAGATTGACGGAAATACATTTTTGCCAATCTCTTAGCGCCACATCTTCGACCAATGCGGTCGGCCCCGCGATACCCGCATTCGCGCACAGAACATCCAAACCGCCCCACTGCGCCGCGATTTCGGAGAACAGCGCTGCGACGGCGGCCTCATCCGACACATCGGCCTGCGACCGCCCCCAGTGATCCGGGCAGGCCTGAAGCGCCTTGAAGTCCACGTCCGCCACCCAGACCTGCGCGCCCGCGGCGTCGAACGCCTCGGCCATCGCGCGCCCGACGCCCGAGGCACCGGCAGTGATCAGAACCCGACCGGTCATGACGGTTTGCGGATGGCCGCCCCTGCGCCCTCGGGATAGGGCAACCCGGCCTGCGCTTCGGCGATGCGGGCCATTGCGGCTTCGATCTGCGGCGACGGCGCACAGGGCCGACGGGTTTCCAGGCTGACATGCAGCAGAAAGCTCTCGCCCGTGGCCAGCAGTTTGTCGCCCTCGAACATGCTGTGGAACAGGTGCAGCTTCTTGCCCTGCCCCAACAGCATCTGCGTGCGCACCTCGATTTTCGCCCCGGCATGGGCCTCGTCCAGATACCGGATGTGATTTTCAGCCGTGAAATAGCTGCCGCCCGAGGCGATGTAGTCGGCATCGCAGCCGATGATCTCCATGAAACGGTCGGTCGCTGCGGCAAAGGCCTCGAGATACCGCGCCTCGTTCATGTGGCCGTTGTAGTCGGTCCAGTCGAGCGGCACCGCGCGGGCCAGCGTCAGGATCGGCTGGCTCAGATCGGCCTGATCCAGCGCCGGCAGGGCACCCGGCTTCAGCAGCGCGTCATGCTGGTTCAGCACCGCCCCCGCGCCCCAGTCGCGTGCCTTCAAAGCCCGCATCATTCCCACCAGATTATTGTCGCGAATCCGCTCCAGCTCGCGGATCGAGTGCATCCCCGACTGCGCGTCCGACTGGTCGGCGATCATGTCGACCAAATCATCGGTGAACTCGGGCACATCCATCAGCTTGGTCCAGGGCCATTTCAGCGCCGGGCCGAACTGGGCCATGAAATGCCGCATCCCGGCCTCGCCCCCGGCCACGCGATAGGTCTCGAACAGGCCCATCTGCGCCCAGCGGATGCCAAAGCCCATGCGGATCGCCTCGTCCACCTCCTCGGTCGTGGCTACGCCGTCCTTGACCAGCCACAGCGCCTCGCGCCAGACGGCCTCGAGGAACCGGTCGGCGATATGCGCGTCGATCTCCTTGCGGACCTGCAGCGGGAAGAACCCGACCGAGCGCAACACGTCCTTGGCCTGCGCGACCAGTTCAGGCGGGTTGGCGGACGAAGGCACCAGTTCGACCAGCGGCAGCAGATAGACCGGATTGAACGGGTGCGTCACCACGATCTGTTCGGGCCGCAGCGCGCCTTCCTGCAACTCGGACGGCTTGAACCCGCTGGTCGAGGACCCGATGATCGCCCCCGGATCACAGTCCTCCTGCAGCCCCTTGTAAACCTTCAGCTTCAGGTCCAGCCGCTCGGGCACGCTCTCCTGTATCCACGTTGCCCCCTGCACCGCGTCGGCCATGTCGCCATGAAAGCTCAGCGCGCCTTCGGGCGGCAGCGGCACATCGCTCAGCCCGGGCAGCGACCGCCGCGCGTTGTCCAGGACCTCGCCGATCTTGCGCTCGGCCTCGGGGTCCGGGTCGAACACCCGCACGTTCCAGCCATTCAGCAGAAACCGCGCGGCCCATCCGCCGCCGATCACGCCACCACCGATGATCGCTGCCGTCTTCATCTTCTCTCCTTCGCCCCGAACGTTCACGCCGCACCGGGGGCCATCGTTGTTTGACAGATTTTGCGAGGGTCGCCCCGCCCGTCAGGACGCCACAGGCGCCCGTTTGACCAGCCCCAGTTTCTCGCGCACCTCGGCCGGGCCGATCACCCGCGCGCCCATGTTCTCGATGATCGTTCCGGCGCGCTCGACCAGTTGCCAGTTCTCGGCCAGCACCCCCTTGTCCAGCCACAGGTTGTCCTCGAGCCCCACGCGCACGTTGCCGCCCGCCAGAACCGAGGCCGCCACATAGGCCATCTGATGCCGCCCCAGCGAGAACGCGCTGAAGGTCCAGTCGTCGGGCACGTTGTTCACCATCGCCATGAAGGTGTTCAGGTCGTCCGGCGCGCCCCACGGCACGCCCATGCACAGCTGCACCAGCGCATTCGGGGCCAGAACGCCCTCTTTCACCAGTTGCTTGGCAAACCACAGATGGCCAGTGTCAAAGGCCTCGATCTCGGGCTTCACCCCCAGATCGGTCATCATCTGCCCCATCGCCCGCAACGCGCCCGGCGTGTTGGTCATCACATAGTCGGCCTCGGCAAAGTTCATGGTGCCGCAATCCAGCGTGCAGATTTCGGGCAGACACTCGGCCACATGGGCCACGCGTTCCGAGGCACCGATCATGTCGGTCCCCTCGGCCACGGGAAAAGGGGCTTCGACTCCGCCGAACACGATGTCACCGCCCATGCCGGCGGTCAGGTTCAGAACCACGTCCACCTCGGCGTCGCGGATGCGGTCCGTCACCTCGCGATACAGGTCAAGACGGCGGCTGGGCGCGCCGGTTTCGGGGTCGCGCACATGGCAATGAGCCACCGCCGCCCCGGCCTTGGCGGCCGCGATCGCACTGTCGGCGATCTGCTTGGGCGAACGCGGCACATGCGGGCTGCGATCCTGCGTCCCACCCGAGCCGGTCACGGCACAAGTGATGAATACTTCGCGGTTCATTTCCAAAGGCATGGTGTTATCCCCAAGTTATACACGGCTTCGCCATGGGTTTTCCCCAGGCTTCTCCCCGGATTCCGATTTGCGTCTGGCCCCGACTCTGGCGCAGCCTTGACCAGACAACTTGCCAGAATGCGAATCAGACTTGATGAAATCCGCAAAAAACATCCTCCAGCCCGAGCACCGCGCGCTGAAAACCGCCGTTCTGGTGCTGGACGAGTGCAACACGCTCAGCTTCGCCTCGGCGGTGGACCCGATGCGCGCCGCCAACCGGCTGGCCGACCGCCCGGCCTTCGACTGGGACTACGTGACCGCCACGCCCGAGCCGGCGATGCTGACCAGCGCGTTGCAGGTGCCGGGCATCCCGCTGGCGCGTCTCGACCACTGCGACCTGATGATCGTGATCGCGGGGTTCAACCTGGTGCGCCACGCCACCCCCAGCCTTCTGGCCGGGCTGCGCCGCATCGCCAATACCGGCGCCACGATGGCGGGCATCGACGGAGGCCCCTGGCTGTTGGCCGAAGCGGGGCTGCTTGACGGTCACGCCGCCACCACCCATTGGGAAGATCTCGAGACCTTCGCCAGCCGCTTCCCCGAAGTCGACGTGCGCCCCGACCGGTTCACCGTGTCGGGCAACCGCCTGACCTCGGGCGGCGCGATCCCCGCGGTCGAGATGATGCTGCAAATCATCGCGGCACGCCACGGCGCCGGCTTCGCGGCCCGTGTCTCGGGCCTGTTCCTCTACGAAGGCGCCCCCGAACCCGGCAGACCACAGAGCCGTACTGGGGCGCCACACCGCCACAGCGCCCTGACCGCCCGCGCCAACGCGATCATGCAGGCCGCGCTGGACGACCCGCTGCCCCTGGCCGAGATCGCAAAGGCCCTGGGAACCAGCCCGCGCACCCTGCAGCAGCAATTCCGCCTGCGCCTCAACACCACGCCACAGGACCACTACCTGCAACTGCGCCTGGCCGAGGCCCGCCGTCTGGTCACCGATACCGACATGCCGCTGATGGATGTGGCACTGGCCACGGGGTTCACGTCACAATCCAGCTTTGCGCGCGCTTTCCGCACGGCGCATGGACTATCCGCCCGCGACCTCAGGCAGGACCGCACCCAGCCCACCCATCACTGACGGGCGAGCTTCATCTGGTCATAGATTTGGGGGGAGTTGGCCACGGCGACGGGCGCAGCGCCCCCATCCCTCAATACGGCATCGGATGCGCGCGATGGGCCGCGTTGATCTCGGCCATAACCTCATCGGACAGCACGACATCCCGCCCCTCCAGGATCCGCTCCAGCTGCGCCTGCGTGGTCGCGCCGAAGATGACCGAGGTCATGAATGGCCGCGCCTGGCACCAGGCCAGCGCCATGTGCACCGGGTCCAGCCCGTGTTTAGCGGCAATCGCCAGATAGGCTTCGACCGCGTCGAAAACCCGGTCGCCTTTGCGCCCGCCCATCTGCGGCACGATCGACATGCGCGATCCCTCGGGCACCGCCCCGCCCTGATACTTGCCGGTCAGAAATCCGGCGGCCAGCGGCGAGAAGGCCAACAGACCCACATCCTCATAGGCGCTCAACTCGGCCATGTCGGTGTCATACAGGCGGCACAGCAGGGAATACTCATTCTGGACCGAGGCCACCCGCGGCGCACCCATCTCTTCCGACAAGCGCAGCCACTGGGCGGTTCCCCAGGCGCTTTCGTTCGACAGGCCGAAGGCGCGGATATTGCCCTTGTCCACCTGCGCCTGCAGCGCCTCGAGGCATTCGCGCATGTTGTCCAGAACCGCCTGCCTGTCGCCGCCCGAGGGGTCATAGTCCCAGTTCTGCCGGAACATGTAACTGCCTCGGTTGGGCCAGTGAAATTGGTACAGGTCGATGTAGTCGGTCTGCAGACGCCGCAACGATCCCTCGATGGCCCCGGGGATCGTGCTGGCCGAGATCGGTGCTCCGTCCCGCGCATGCGTGAAGCCGGCCCCCGAGTGCTTGGTCGCCAGAACATAGCTTCCGCGGCGGGCCGGATGTGCCGCATTCCAGTTGCCGATGATCTGCTCGGTCTTGCCTACGGTCTCCTTGGTGATCGGGTTGACCGGGTACATCTCGGCGGCATCAAGGAAATTGATCCCGGCTGCCAGCGCCGTGTCGATCTGACGATGCGCATCCGCCTCGGGGGTCTGCGTGCCGAATGTCATGGTTCCGAGGCACAGGTCCGAGACCTGGATGCCCGTGCGGCCCAACGGTTTCATTTTCATCAATCAATCTCCTGTCGCGCGGATCGCCACGCCTGCAATCTGATTTTGGTCCCAAGTCAGCCGGATTCGGCCTTTTTCTCCCAACGGCCGGATTCCTCCGACCAATACTGCGCCGCGCAACCCGCCGCGGTCAGCGTCTTCCATTGACCACGCGCATGGTCCACCGCGCTTGGATCGTTGCCGTCGAACAGGATGCAAACCCGCTCCGAGGCGGTCACCTCATCCGGCGTCACCTCGGCCCCGTCCACCGCCATCAGGCAAGACGGGTTGTTGGCAGCGTCCGCCTCGGTAGTCAGCAGAATCGGCTGAACCGCGTCATACGGCCCACCTGCCTGCCCATGCGGCAGAAACGCGTCTTCGGGGCCCAGCCAAAGCCTTTCGTCCAGCCAGTCCATCCGCGCAGGGTCAGTACCTCGCACCGCAATCCGCCACCCGGCCTGTCGTGCCTTGTCCAGCAATACCGGCAAGGTCTGCTCAAGTGGATGGCGGGTCAGGTGGTAGAAGTAGACGGCGCCCATCGACCTACTCGAAATTGTCCTGCACGAAACGGCTGAGCGCACGGACGCCCCAACCCGTGGCGCCCTTGGGCGCATAGGACGTTTCCACCGCGACCGAGGCCACGCCCGCGATATCCAAATGGATCCAGGGTGTTTCTTCCTTGACGAAACGCTGCAGAAACTGCGCTGCGGTGATCGAACCGGCCGGCCGGCCGCCCACGTTCTTCATGTCCGCGATGCGCGACTTCAGCAGATCGTCATAAGCCTGCCCCAGCGGCATACGCCACGCGCCTTCATCCTCGGCCCGGGCCGCCTTCAGGAACGCGTCGCAGAAGGTGTCGTTGTTGGAAAACACGCCTGCGTTTTCATGCCCCAGCCCGATGATGATCGCGCCGGTCAAGGTGGCCAGATCGATCATGCCGACCGGATTGAACCGCTCCTGTGCGTACCACATGACGTCACACAGCACCAAACGGCCTTCGGCGTCGGTGTTGATGATCTCGACCGTATCGCCCTTCATCGACTTCACGACGTCGCCCGGCCGCGTGGCACTGCCCGAGGGCATGTTCTCGACCAGCCCGACCAGGCCCACGACATTGGCCTTGGCCTTACGCTTGGCCAATGCGCGCATGGTGCCCGCAACGACGCCTGCGCCGCCCATGTCCATGGTCATATCTTCCATACCAGCGGCCGGTTTGATCGAAATACCGCCGGTGTCGAAAACGACCCCCTTGCCGACCAGAACCAGCGGTGCGTCATCAGCATCGCCGCCATTCCACTGCATCACGACGACTTTCGAGGGGCTGTCCGACCCTTGCCCGACGCTCAGCAGGGTCCTCATGCCCAACTCGGCCAGCTTGTCTTCGTCCAGCACCTCGACCTTCAGGCCCAAATCCTCCATCTCTTTCAGACGGTTGGCAAATTCGCTCGTTGTCAGGATGTTGGCCGGTTCGTTCGTCAGGTCGCGGGTCATGCGCACACCATCAGCAACCGCATAGAGCGGTGCGAAGGCGGCCTTGGCGTCGTCGGGCTTGGCGTGGCAGATGGACACCGCGCCTTTTGCGTCATCGTCCGTGGTTTTGTGCGCGTCAAAATCATAACTGCGCAAAGCAATGCCCAAGGCCAGTTCCTCGGTCCGTACCTGGTTGCCCGCCATGACCAGCAGGTCCTTGCCACCTGCCAGCTTGGCCAGCGCAGCACCGCCCTTGCGGGCTTCGTCCGGTTCGGGGCGGCGTGGCAGGACGAGGATGTCCAATGCCTCTGCCTCCATCCCGCCGGGCCAAGCCAACGAGATCACGTCGCCAGTCTTGACCTTGGCGAAACGGTCGCTTTCCACCAGCCGGGCCACGGCACCACGGGTCAGTCGGTTTGCGCGGCGCGCGGCGGGGTTCATCTTGCCATCGGCGGGAATGAGAATGGCCACCCGGCCTTGGGCCTGCGCCATCAGGTCCAGTTCGAAGGCTTGAAAACGGATTGGTACCAGACTGCTCATTTCTTGCTCCTGAAAAACTCTGCCCACAGACCTAGCCCGCGCCGCCGCCATTGACCAGATAGCAGTTTTCCCCGCCCGCCAATTGCATTAAGGTCGCGCCAAAATGACCGGCAGGCTCGGGGGAGAAAACTTGGCATCATTCGGCAGGCATAGGCCGTCGCGCATGTTTTTGTGCCTTGGCGATTCTGGCAACAGGCCTGCTGGACGCCACGTGCCGGGGATGCGGCCGTGATTCTGGACCGGTACTTCGCCCGCCGCTTTTTGCAGAGCTTTCTGGTGATTGGGGCCATCTTCCTGACACTGATGATCCTGATCGACCTGATCGAACAGGCCCGTCGGTTCAATGACGCCGACCTGTCATTTGGCCAGGTTCTGCAGCTGACGCTGTTGAACACACCCGCTGCGATAAGCGAGATGCTGCCGCTGTTGATGATCCTGTCGACCATTGCCCTGTTTGTCGGCCTCGCACGCAGCTCGGAGTTGGTGGTGACCCGGGCGATCGGCCGCTCGGGTATCCGCGCGCTGTTGGCACCGGTCCTTCTGGCGCTGATAATCGGAACTCTGGCGGTGGCCCTGCTGAACCCGATTGCGGCGGCCACGTCCGAGCAGTACCGGCATTTCTCGGATCTATACAAAAACGGTGGCAGTTCCGCTCTCTCGATCAGCCGCGACGGGCTTTGGCTGCGTCAGGGCTCGCCGCAGGGCCAATCGGTGATCCATGCCCGCGCATCGACCAACGACGCCGAGCTTGAATTGATCGACGTGACCATCATCACGTTTTCGCCCGAAGGTCTTCCGACCCGTCAAATCATCGCCGACGGCGCTCGCCTCGACGACGGGGCCTGGATCCTGCGCAACACCAAGGAATGGCCCCTGTCCAGCGACACCAACCCCGAGACCCACGCCGTCTCGCATGAGACCCTGCGGCTGCCCACTTCGCTGACCCGTCAGCGCATTCTTGAAACCTTGGGCCAACAGGACAGCGTCTCGGTCTATGACCTGCCCCAACTGATCCGCGACCTGCGCGAGGCGGGCTTTTCAACCAAGCAATACGAGGTTTGGCTGCAGGTGCAGCTGGCGCGCCCATTCTTCCTGATTTCGATGGTGTTGATCGGCGCGGCTTTCACCATGCGGCATGTGCGGTTCGGGGGCACCGGCGTCGCCGTGCTGACGGCTGTTCTTCTGGGGTTCGGCGTATATTTCGTGCGCAATTTCGCTCAGATTTTGGGCGAGAACGGCCAATTGCCGATTGTGATTGCGGCCTGGGCACCACCGTTTGCGGCCATATTGCTGTCGCTCGGCCTTCTGCTGCACGCGGAGGACGGCTGATGCGGCGCTTTCTGCCCCTTCTTTTGTCCAGTGCCGTGTTCTTTTCCGGTCCGGGGCTGGCATTGGCCCAGACCTCGGAGACCAGTACGCCCGCGCCTGACACGGCACAACAACAGGATCAGCCTGCCCTGCTGGTGGCTGACAGGATCTTCATCACCCCGGATCGCAAACTGGTGGCCGAGGGCAATGTCGAAGCCTTTCAGGGCGACGTCAAACTGTCCGCACAGCGCGTGGTGTTTGACCGCGAGTCGGGCGAGCTGACGCTGGAGGGTCCGATCCGGATCGATCAGGGCGGACGCTCGACCGTCCTTGCGGACTCAGCGCAGCTGGATGACGGCATCCAGAACGGGTTGTTGACCGGCGCACGGCTGGTGTTCGACCAGCAGGTACAGATCGCGTCGGTTCAGGCAACCCGCGCGGCAGGACGCTACACGCAGTTCAGCAAAGTCTCGGCCACGTCCTGCCATGTCTGCGCCGACGGTCGGCCGCCCCTCTGGCAGATCCGGGCGCGCAAGGTCACGCATGATCAGCTCGAACGGCAGTTGTATTTCGAGGGCGCCCAGTTCCGCATTCTGGATGTGCCGGTTTTCTACTTTCCAACCCTGCGTCTGCCGGACCCGACACTGGACCGGGCAACCGGATTTCTGGTGCCGTCAATCCGCACGACCTCGCAGTTGGGTACCGGCGTCAAAACGCCGTATTTCTTCAAACTGGGCGATCACAGGGATCTGACGCTGACCCCCTACCTGTCGTCCAAGACCACGACGCTTGGCTATCGCTACCGGCAGGCCTTCAAGAACGGCCGCATCCAGTTTGAAGGGGCCTATACCCGCGACGATGTACAGCAGGAGCAGGATCGGGGCTATTTCTTTGCAAATGGCTGGTTCAATCTGCCGAACGACTTCCGGCTGACCTTTGACGTCCAGACCGCATCGGACGACTCGTACTTGGCGGACTATGGGCTGCCTGACTATGACCGTCTGCGCAGCGAGATTGCGCTTGAGCGCATCAAACGCGACACGGCGTTTCGGACCAGCTTCATTCACTACAAGACCCTTCGCGACAGCGAGGAACAGGATGAGATCCCGTCGCAGGTCTTCGATCTGTTCTACCAGAAACGCTATTTCCCCGCGTCCGCTGTCGGCGGTGAGGTGCGGTTGGGCTTCGTCACCCACACCCACACCCGGACCAGCGACGAGGATACCATCGGGCGCGATGTGGCCCGCGCCACATTCGACGCCCAGTGGCTGCGCAGCTGGACCTTTGCCTCCGGGCTGCGCGCGGACGCTGAACTGGGGGCTTCGGTCGACACGTTCGACATTCGCAATGACAGCGCCTACCCCGACCAGATCACCCGGTCGACCCCGCGTGCGGCTTTGACACTTCGCTATCCGATGACCCGGCGCGAAGCCTCCGGCGCGACCCAGTTTCTTGAGCCGATCGCGCAGTTTGGCTGGACCCATGTTTCGGACACCGATGTGCCCGATGACGAAAGCACCTTCCAGGAATTTGACCAGGGCAACCTGTTGTCCCTGTCGCGCTTTCCGGCCGAGGATCGACGCGAAGACGGCACGACGGCGGTCGTGGGCGTGAACTGGGCTCGGTATGCCCCGGGCGGTTGGCGGGCATTGGCCACGGTCGGCCAGGTCTTCCGCTCGACCGCCGATCCGAACTTCACCGCTACGTCCGGCCTGCAGGGAACTTCGTCCGACCTGCTGCTGGCAGGGCAGATCAAGACGAACAATGGCCTGACGCTGGCCGCACGTGGATTGATGGATGGCGATTTCAGCTTTACCAAGGCTGAATTGCGCGGAACCTGGGCCAACGAGGGGACCCAACTGGGCGGAAGCTATATCTGGCAGCAGCCGGACCCGGCCGAAAACCTTGACATGGAAACATCCGAGATACGGTTGACCGCACGTCAACGACTGGATGAAAACTGGAGAGCCAACGCCCTGGCCCGCTATGATCTGGCAGAATCCGAACCGCTGCGGCTGGGCTTGGGTGTGACGTATGAAAATGAATGTGTGCAGGTTAACATGTCCGTCAGCCGGCGATATACTTCGACATCAAGTATTGAGCCTTCGACGGAATTCGGCTTTACCGTTGCACTGACAGGATACGCCGTTGAAGGCGGGGGCAAGAAGTATAAAAGAAAATGCAGCTGATTTCAGGTTTTTCCAGGTTCTTTCGTTCCCGTTGGCTGACGGTATTTGCGCCCGGCCTCGCGGTCGCCATGCTGGCAGTTGCGCCTCAGCAAGCCCCCGCGCAAAGCTTGTTTTCACCGGCGATCCGCGTGAATCAGGACATCGTCACCTGGTACGAACTGGATCAGCGCCAGCGGTTTCTTGAGATTCTGGGTATCCCCGGCAGCTCTGAGGCCGAAGTCCGTAAGGCACTGATCGACGAACGCCTGCGCAAACAGGCCATGCGTGAAGCCGGTATCCAGCCCACACCCGAAGACATTCAGGTTGCGATCGACGAATTCGCCTCGCGTGGTCAGCTGACCCCGGATCAATTCCTGAAGGCACTGGCTGATGCGGGCATCGACCGGGAAACCGTGCGGGATTATGTATCCAGTCAGCTGGCATGGCGCGACTATGTCAGCGCCCGTTTTATCTCTCAGGCCCGTCCGACGGACGACGAGATTGACCGTGCAATGGGTCAGACCGGCGGTGGCGGTCTTCAGGTTTTGCTGTCCGAAATCATCATCCCCGTGAATGCGCAGACCTTGGCACAGGCCGAAGCCTTGGCCGACGAGATCGCCCGTGTCGAAACCATCGATGCATTTTCGGCCGCCGCCACGCAGTACTCGGCAGCGCCGACACGCGAAAATGGCGGACGCCTGGACTGGTTGAACGTCAGCAACCTGCCTCCGGCGCTGCAACCGGTTATCCTTGGCCTGAAGAATGGCGAGGTCACGGCCCCGCTGAGCCTGCCCAACGCCGTAGCCCTGTTCCAGATGCGCGGCCTGCGAGAAGTGGCCGCCAGCACGCCGCGGTTCTCCAAGATCGACTATGCGGCCTATTACCTGCCTGGCGGACTCAGCCCCGAAACACTGCAAAGAGCCGCCGAACTGAAGGAAACGGTGGATACCTGCGACGACCTGTACGGCATCGCCAAGGGGCAACCGCCCGAGGTACTCGACCGGGTCTCGGCAAGTCCGTCCGAAATCCCGCGCGACATCGCGCTGGAACTCGCCAAGCTGGACCCAAACGAGGTGTCGACCTCTCTGACCCGAAACAACGGCCAGACGCTGGTGTTCCTCATGCTGTGCAATCGGACGCGCGATCTGGGTGAGGACACGTCGCGCGAGGACGTGGCCAACGCGCTGACGCAGCAACGCCTGCAGGCATTCGCCAACAGCCTCGTCGAACAACTGCGCGCCGACGCCACCATCATCGAGCAATGACCGCGCCCATCGCGCTCAGCTGCGGAGAACCTTCGGGCATCGGTCCGGAGATCGCCGCCAAGGCTTGGACCGCATTGCGCGACAGCTGCCCATTCTTCTACATCGGCGATCTCGACCATCTGCCGGACAACATTCCCACGACCGAGATCGTAGACCCCGCCCAGGTGGCTGACATCTGCGCAGGGGCGCTGCCGGTGTTGCCGCTGACCTTTCCGGCCCCGAACCTGCCCGGCCACCCCGATCCAGCCAATGCGCCTTCGGTGATAGACGCCATCGAAACCGGCGTGTCACTGGTGCAATCGGGCGCGGCCTCGGCCCTCTGCACGGCCCCGATCCACAAGAAGGCCCTGATCGACGGCGCCGATTTCGCCTATCCGGGCCATACCGAGTTTCTGGCGGCGCTGGCAGGCCGTTCCCGCGTGGTGATGATGCTGGCCAGTGAGCAACTCCGTGTGGTTCCCGCCACGATCCACATCCCGCTGTCGCAGGTGCCCTCGCGCCTCACGCCCGACCTGCTGCGCGACACGATCGCAATCACCGCCGACGGCCTGCGCCGCCAATTCGGCATCCCGCATCCTCGCATCGCGGTGGCCGGGCTCAACCCCCATGCCGGCGAGGGTGGCAAGATGGGCCGCGAGGAACTGGACTGGATCGCCCCTCTGCTGGCCGATCTCACCCCCGAGGGCTACACCGTCACCGGCCCGCACCCGGCAGACACGATGTTCCACGCCGCCGCACGCGCCCGCTATGACGCCGCTATCGCCATGTATCACGATCAGGCGCTGATCCCGATCAAGACCCTCGACTTCGACCGTGGCGTGAACGTGACCCTGGGCCTGCCCTTCATCCGCACCTCGCCCGACCATGGCACCGCGCTCGACATCGCCGGACAGGGCATCGCAAACCCCACCAGCCTGATCGAGGCGCTGAAACTCGCCCAACGCATGGCACAAAGCACTTGATCCTTCATCTGGCGCCAAATATCCCCGCCGGAGGCAAAAATTCTATGGCGCACCGCCTGCCCCTCGCGCCACGGTAACCGGATCATGAGCGCAATCGACACCCTCCCCCCGCTGCGCGAGGTCATCGCCAAGCACCAGCTCTCGGCGCGCAAGTCGCTGGGTCAGAACTTCCTGCTCGATCTCAACCTGACGGCCAAGATCGCCCGGCAGGCCGGCGACCTGAGCCAATGCGACGTGCTGGAGATCGGCCCCGGCCCCGGAGGCCTGACCCGCGGTTTGCTGGCCGAAGGTGCGCGCAAGGTGGTGGCGGTGGAAAAAGATACCCGCTGCATCGCCGCGCTTCAGGAAATCGCCGCTGCCTATCCCGGGCGGCTCGAGGTCATCAATGGCGACGCTCTTGAAATCGATCCGCTTGAACATCTGAACCCGCCCATCCGCGTGGCGGCCAATCTGCCCTACAATGTGGGCACGGAACTGCTGGTGCGCTGGCTGACCCCGCCGGAATGGCCACCCTTCTGGCAGAGCCTGACCCTGATGTTCCAGCGCGAGGTGGCCGAGCGCATCGTGGCGCAGCCCGGCACCAAGGCTTATGGGCGGCTGGCGATCCTGGCCCAGTGGCGGGCCGAGGCGCGCATCGCCATGTCCCTGCCCCCCGGTGCGTTCACGCCGCCGCCCAAGGTCAGCAGCGCCGTGGTCCACCTGACCGCCCTGCCCGAACCCCGCTTTCCGGCCGATGCCGGTATTCTGTCACGTGTCGTGGCCGCTGCGTTCAATCAACGCCGCAAGATGCTGCGCGCGTCGCTCAAGGGGATGGCCCCCGATATCGAGGACCGCCTGAACGCCGCCGGCATCAAGCCCACCGACCGTGCCGAGCAGATATCACTCGAAGCGTTCTGCGCGCTGGCGCGTGAGATACAAAAAACCTGATCCCGAACGAAAACGGCCCCGGACATCTCTGACCGGGGCCTTTGAACTCTGTGCGCAACCGCTATGGCTTATTCGGCAGCCTCTGGTGCATCACCGCCGCCTTGGGGGGCCTGCTCTTCTACGGCCTTAGGCTTGCGTGCGCGCGGTCTCCGGGCAGGTTTGTCCTTGCGCTCGGCCGCTTCGGCCTTGGCGCCCGCGCTTTCGGGCGTCTCGACAAGCCCGGATTCAGGAGTATCCGAATCGGCGTTCAGATCAACGATGTCCGGCTGCGGAGCCTCGGCCGGGTCCGCCTGGCGTGCGGCTTCACGTTCCTGCCGTTCCGCCCGCTCCCGATCGCGCTCGGCCTGACGCTCGCGGTTCTGGCGTTCCTGCTCTTCCCGACGCGCTTCCATTTCGCGTTGCGCCTCGCTCAGCAGGCGCAGGTAATGCTCGGCATGTTGCTGAAAGTTTTCGGCAGCGACGCGGTCATTGGCCAGCTGTGCATCGCGCGCCAGCTGGTTGTACTTGTCAATGATCTGCTGCGGCGTGCCGCGCACCTTGCCCTCGGGCCCCGAGCTGTCGAAAACCCGGTTAACGACGTTTCCACCAGAGGGACGATTGCGGTTGTTCTTTGCCCGCGAGCGGGATTTGGAGGATCTCATCTTACTGTACGTCAGCCTTGTCTTGCACTGTCGATCCACCCGTATTCTGCGCTGCTCTGTGGCCTGTGCCGTCACGGGATGTCGACTTTTTTGGGCTTGGCGTCAGGGGTGCGCCGAAGGGGCGTCAACCGCGCTGACTACTCTGAGTAAGCATGTCCTGACGGCGCAGACAAGGGGTTAATACACCAAATGCCGGGTTTTTTACCCCGACCGGCGTAAATCGGCCTCAGAATCCGCGGCTAGCCCGGCATTCTGGCGCCCACCACCCGGTCCCGCCCGTCCAGATCAGGAACCACACGGATATCCGCCAGCCCCGCCGCGTCGAACAACGCGCTAACCGCCTGCGCCTGTGTCGGACCGATTTCCACCAAAAGCCGTCCGCCGGGCACAAGGTGATCAGGGGCGCCGGCCGCAATCCGGCGATAGGCGTCCAGCCCGTCCGCTTCATCCGTCAAAGCCAGACGCGGCTCGTGCTCGCGCACTTCTGGAGACAGCCCATCCATCTCATCCAGCGCGATATAGGGCGGATTGGAAACGATCAGGTCGAAATGGCCGCCAATGTTTCCAAACCAGTCCGAGCGCTGGATTTCCGCCCGATCCTGCACCCCGTGGGCCACCGCATTGGCGCTGGCCTGCAGGCAGGCGGCCTCGCTCAGGTCGACGCCCAGCCCGGTTGCGCTGGTGCGTTCCGCAAGCAAAGTGATCAGGATGCAGCCCGAGCCGACGCCCAGATCCAGCACGCGGTCGAACGGCTGGCTGAGGGCCGCTTCGATCAGCGCTTCGGTTTCGGGGCGCGGGTCCAGTACGTCGCGGCTGACGCGGAAGCGTCGGCCGTAGAATTCGCGCTCGCCCAGAAGATGGGAAACCGGCACCCGGATCGCGCGCAGCGACACCAGTTGCTCATAGCGTTCGGCGATCTCGGGCGAGAGCTCTTCGGGCGCGATCAGGGTCACGCGGCTGGCCTCGATCCGGGCGGCATGGGCCAGCAGAACCCGGGCGTCCCGCGCCGGGTCGTCCACACCTGCGGCCCGCAGGCGCGCGGTGGCGGCCACCATGGCCTGTGCCGCTGTCAGCGCCGCGATCATTGCGCCATCTCCGCCAACAGGCGCGCCTGATCATCGGCGGTCAGCGCATCGATCACCTCGTCCAGATCGCCCTGCATGATCTGGTCGAGCTTGTAGAGCGTCAGGTTGATCCGGTGATCTGTCATCCGGCCCTGCGGGAAATTATAGGTACGGATGCGCTCGGAGCGGTCGCCCGACCCCACCTGGCTGGCCCGGTCGGCCGAGCGCTCACTGTCGATCCGCTGACGTTCGAGGTCATAGAGACGCGTCTTGAGCACCTGCATCGCGATCTCGCGGTTGCGGTGCTGTGACTTCTCGGAACTGGTCACCACGATCCCCGTCGGCAGGTGGGTGATCCGTACCGCCGAGTCGGTGGTGTTCACGTGCTGCCCACCCGCGCCCGAGCTGCGCATCGTGTCGATGCGAATGTCATTCGGGTCGATCTGGATGTCCACGTCCTCGGCCTCGGGCAGAACCGCCACCGTCGCCGCCGAGGTGTGTATGCGCCCGCCGCTTTCAGTTTCGGGTACACGCTGCACGCGGTGCACGCCGGATTCGTATTTCAGCCGGGCAAAGACGTTGTCGCCCTTGATATGGGCCACCACTTCCTTGATGCCGCCCAGTTCGGTCCGCTGTTCTTCGATGATCTCGAACTGCCAGCCGCGCGCCTCGGCATAGCGCTGATACATCCGCAGCAGGTCGCCCGCGAACAGCGCCGCCTCGTCGCCGCCGGTGCCGGGGCGAATCTCCAGCATCGCCGGCCGCGCATCGGCCGCGTCCTTGGGCAGCAGCGCCAGTTGCAGCGCATGCTCGGCCTCGGGGATGCGCGCCTTGAGCTGCGGGATCTCCTCTTCAGCCAGCTCTTTCATGTCGGGGTCGCCCAGCATCGCCTCGGCCTCGGCCAGATCGGCCCGCAGCTGGCGCCAGGCTGCGATCTGTTCGACCACCGGTTTGAGGTCGGAATATTCCTTGGCCAAAGCCGCGATATCGCCGCCCGAGGCGCCATCGGACATGGCCGCTTCGAGGTACTGGAATCGCTGAGTGATCTGTTCAAGACGTTCTTCGGGGATCATTGGGGCGGTGTCTATCATCCGACGGCTTTGGTCAAGGCCCCGGCTTGTGCTAAGCTATGCCCATGAAACGGATCATGGCCCTGCTGATTGTCTGCGCAACGCCCGGTCTGGCCGATGTCATCGGCCCCGGTGGCAAGGTGCAGGATTGCTATTGCACCGACACATCCGGCGCACGGGTGGAACTGGGTGAGATGGTCTGCCTGCAGGTCGATGGCCGCATGTTCATGGCTCAGTGCCAGATGTCGCTGAACGTGCCGATGTGGCGCGAGGTGTCCGAGGGGTGCCTGTCTTCAGGACTGCAGAGCCGCCAGCCAACCGTCGACCCGGGTGCGGTTGACGTCGAAATCCCGTCGGCCAAATCGTAACCGTCCATAGATGCGCAACGTGTCGCCGTCCTGCTGGGCGGTAGTGTAGTCGGGAAAGCCGAACACCCGGCTGCGGGACACATAGGTGATCCGGCCCTCATCCACCGATCCGGCCAGCACCGTCGTACGCGGCGTCGACCGCGCCATCTTGTCCAGCCGCGCGAGGCCGTCCGGCCCGGTCTGCACCACGCGGATCACGCCTCCGGGCAGGTCACGATCTGCCTCGGCCACGACTGGCACATGCCAGCGCGCGGGATCGGCCGGTGCCAGCCGCACATAGAGGCCAAGCCCGACAACCGCGGCGACGATCAACCAAAGAACCATGCGTTTCATTCCAATCAGACCTTCCGGCAGAACCCTAGCCGCCCGCCGGTACCTGGCAAGACCTGCCGGCCCCGCTTACCGTGACGTCACACCGGGCAGGATGCACAGCAGCTCGAACAGCAGGTTGGCCGCCGTCAGCGCAGTGTTGCCCGACGGATCATAGGGCGGTGAGACCTCGACCAGGTCGCAGCCGACCACGTTCATGCCCCCCAGCGCGTGGATCAGCTGCAGCGCCTGCGGCGTGGTCAGCCCGCCGATCTCGGGCGTGCCGGTGCCGGGGGCATAGGCCGGGTCCAGGCTGTCGATGTCGTAGGTGACATAAACCGGATGCTTGCCGATTTCCTTGCGGATCAACGCCCCGATCTGGGTCAGGTTCTGTTGCCACAACTCCCACGCAGGAAACTGCCGGAACCCCCAACCCTTGGACTCGGTGAAATCGCTGGCCGCATAGCCCGAGCCGCGGATACCGACCTGAAAGGTCTTGGCGGGCACGATCAGCCCCTCTTCATACGCGCGGCGAAAGACGGTGCCGTGGGTTTCGCGCTCGCCGAACATTTCGTCATTCACGTCGGCATGGGCGTCCACATGCACCAGAGCAACGGGCCCGTGTTTCGCGGCAACGGCCCGCAGAATCGGCAGTGTGATCGAATGATCGCCCCCCATCGCCACCGGGATCACGCCCTGCGCAAGGATCGCGTCATAGCTTTCCTTGATGATCCGAAGGCTGTCGGCCAGCGAGAAGGTGTTGATCGCCAGATCTCCGATATCGGCGATCTGGAGGCTGTCGAAAGGCGCAGCGAAGGTGGCCATGTTGTAGGGCCGGATCATCGCGCTTTCGGCGCGGATCTGCTTGGGGCCGAACCGGGTGCCCGACCGCCACGAGGTTCCGATATCCATCGGCACGCCCAGCACCGCCACGTCCAGCCCCGCCAGCGTATCGGCCGCGGGCAACCGCATGAAGGTGTTCGGCCCCGAAAACCGCGCCAGATCATTGCCGCTGATGGGTTGGTTGAATTGGCTCATGGCGTGCGCGCCCCCTGTCCCGTTGGTTCACCTGATACCGGCCATAGCAAAACCATGGCTAACCAATGGTTAAAGCCGCCCGTCTTTCGCCAGCTTGGTCCATCCCAGCAGGCAGATGATCTGGGTCGCAACATGCGCCCCCGCGATCGCCGTGGCCCCCGACGTGTCAAACGGCGGAGACACTTCGACCACGTCGCCGCCCTTGATGTTGATCCCGGCGATGTCGCGCAGGATGATCTGCGCCTGGATCGAGCTGAGCCCACCCCAGACCGGCGTGCCGGTGCCGGGGGCAAAGGCCGGGTCCAGCCCGTCGATATCAAAGCTCAGATAGACAGGACTGTCGCCCAAAATGCCCTTGATCTTCTGCGCCACGGCGGCGGGGCCGGATTCATAGACCTCGCGCGCGTCGATGATGTTGACGCCCAGCGTGTCTTCGTTGGTGGTGCGGATCCCCACCTGGACCGAGCGTTTCGGGTCCACGATCCCCGACTTCACCGCCTTATAGAACATGGTGCCGTGGTCCACCCGGCTCATGTCGTCATCGGCCCAGGTGTCGGTATGGGCGTCGAACTGCAACAGCGACATCGGCCCGTATTTCTCGGCATAGGCCTTGAGAATGGGAAAGCTGACATAGTGGTCGCCCCCCAGCGTGACCGAAGCCACATCCGCCGCCAGAATGGTGCGGATATGATTGGTCAGCGTGTTGGGAAAGGCGGGGATGTTGGCATAATCATAGGCCATGTCGCCATAGTCGATGATCGCCAGCTCGCTGAGCGCATCGAAAGGCCAACCATAGGGCGCATCGGGCGATTGCAGGGCGCTGGCCTCGCGGATCGCGCGCGGGCCCAGACGGGTGCCGGGGCGGTTGGTCACCGCCTGATCGAACGGCACGCCGGTCACTGCGATATCGGCGCCGGTCAGATCCTTGGTGTACAGCCGCCGCAGAAAGGACGTGGCCCCGCCAAAGGTGTTTTCATAGCTCAACCCCTTCAGGTCGGGGTTGGTAAAGGCCTCATCGACCTGATTTTTCGCGTCTTCCAATGCCATTTTGGCCCGTATCCTCCCTGATATCGACCGGACCGTCAGGTCAACGGCTGCGCCTTTTCGACGATGCGCGCAAAAAACGAGGCACCCACCGGTGCGATCTCGTCGTTGAAATTGTACTTGGGGTGATGCAGCCCCGGCCCGTCGCCCTGCCCCAGGAACAGATAGGCGCCCGGGCGCTCCTGCAGCATGTACGAGAAATCCTCGGCCCCCATCTCGCGGCCCGAATTTGCGATCACCCGATCGGCGCCTGCCACTTCGCGCGCCACCTCGGCGGCGAAACGGGTCTTGTCCGCATCGTTGACCGTGGCCGGATAGCCCACGACGTAATCCAGCGTCGCCGTGACCCCGTAGGATGCCGCCTGCCCCTGCACGATTTCTTCAAGACGGGTCATCACCATCTTCTGCACCGCCGGATCGAAGGTGCGGACGGTGCCGTTTAGATAGGCGGTGTCGGGGATCACGTTGTTCACGGTCCCGGTGTGGATCTGGGTGACCGAGATCACCAGATCGTCCAGCGCATAGTGGTTGCGGCTGACGATGGTCTGGATTGCCTGCGCGATTCCGCAGGCGGCCATGACCGGGTCGCGCGTGTCGTGTGGCATGGCACCGTGGCCACCCACGCCCTGAATGTGGATGTCGAACGTATCGACCGCCGCCATGATCGGCCCGGGCGTGGTATAGAATGCGCCCTCGGCAAAGCCCGGCGCATTGTGCAGCGCATAGACCTCGGCGATGTCGAACCGGTCCATCACACCCTCTTTGACCATGATATCCGCACCGCCGCCCTCTTCCTCGGCGGGTTGGAACAGCAACGCCACCCGGCCCCGGAAATTCCGCGTCTCGGCCAGATACCGCGCCGCGCCCAGCAGCATAGTGGTGTGCCCGTCATGCCCGCAAGCATGCATCATGCCCGGTGTCTTCGAGGCATAGTCCACACCCGTTTCCTCAGCGATCGGCAGCGCATCCATGTCGGCGCGCAGCCCGATCGTGGGGCCATCGCCCTGCCCGGTGATGATCGCCACGATCCCTGTTTGCGCGATCCCTTCGTGCAATTCGTCCACGCCGAATTCGCGCAGCCGCTCGGCCACGAAGGCGGCGGTCTGGTGGCAGTCGAACTCCAGTTCCGGGATCGTGTGCAGGTGCTGGCGCCATTCGGCCATGTCGGCGGCGTAATCGGCAATGCGGTTGACGACGGGCATCGGGGGTGGACTCCTGATCCAAGCTGCGGGATGGATGCATCTGACACCGGAACAAGGGGCTTCGCAATGGCTGAAAATCCACTGATCCACGATACCGACGCCGGAATCGAGCGGCTGCTGGAGATCATGCGCCGCCTGCGCGACCCGGAAACCGGCTGCCCATGGGACATCGAACAGGATTTCGCCACCATCGCCCCCTACACGATCGAAGAGGCCTATGAGGTCGCCGACGCCATCGAACGCCAGGCCTGGGACGAGCTCAAGGGCGAGCTGGGCGACCTGCTGTTCCAGTCGGTCTTTCATGCGCAGATGGCCGAAGAGGCCGGGCATTTCACTTTTCAGGACGTGGTGCGCACCATGTCCGACAAGATGGTGGCCCGCCACCCGCATGTCTTCGGCGACGAATCCCGCGACAAGTCTGCCGAACAACAGACCCGCGACTGGGAGGCGATCAAGGCCGCCGAGCGCGCCGGAAAGGAACAGAAAGGCGCGCTGGACGGTGTCGCCGCCAACCTGCCCGCCTTGCTGCGCGCCTACAAGCTGCAGAAACGCGCCGCACGGGTGGGGTTTGACTGGCCCGATGTCAGCCATGTGCTGGACAAGATCACCGAAGAAGCCGCCGAACTGACAGAGGCGCGCAACCAGATGGACGCCGACGCGCTCGAGGACGAATTCGGCGACCTGCTGTTCGTGATCGTCAATCTCGGCCGCCATCTGGGCATCGAGCCCGAGGCCGCGCTGCGCCGCACCAACGCCAAGTTCACCCGCCGGTTCGAACAGGTCGAAGCCCGGCTGGCCGCACGTGGCAAGACGCCGTCAGACAGCACGCTGGAAGAGATGGACGCCCTGTGGGACGCGGTGAAAACCGAAGAACACCGGGCAAATGGCAAACTCCCGCCGCTCAAGGCCGCAAGCGACGCCTGAAACCGCTGGACAAGCCGGGCCGCGCTTGCCAGTGTCCGCCCTTCAAGACCCCGGAGGCCCCATGACCGCGCGCAAGATCATCATCGACACCGACCCCGGACAGGACGACGCCGTCGCCATCCTGCTGGCCCTGGCTAGCCCCGACGAGATCGAGGTTCTGGGCATCACCGCCGTCGCCGGCAACGTGCCGCTGGAGCTGACCGCAAAGAATGCGCGCATTGTCTGCGAACTGGCCGGGCGCACAGACATTCCGGTCTTTGCCGGGTGCGACCGCCCGCTGAAACGCCCGCTGATCACCGCCGAGCATGTGCATGGCAAGACCGGGCTGGACGGCCCCGTCCTGCCTGATCCGCAGATGCCGTTGGCCGAGGGGCATGGCGTCGATTTCATCATCGACACCCTGCGCGCGCATGATCCCGGCGCCGTCACCCTCTGCCCACTGGGGCCGCTGACAAACATCGCCACGGCCTTTCAGAAGGCCCCCGACATCATCGGGCGCGTACAGGAAATCGTGCTGATGGGTGGCGCTTACTTCGAAGTCGGAAACATCACACCCACCGCCGAATTCAACATTCATGTCGACCCCGAGGCCGCTGATATCGTGTTCAAATCCGGCGTTCCGATCGTGGTGATGCCGCTGGACGTGACGCACAAGGCCCTGGTCACCAAACCGCGCAACGACGCGTTCCGCGCCCTTGGCACCATGGTTGGAATCGCGGTGGCCGAGATGACCGACTTCTTCGAACGTTTCGACAAGGAAAAATACGGCAGCGAGGGCGCGCCCCTGCACGATCCCTGCGTGACCGCTTACCTGATCCGCCCCGAGCTGTTCTCGGGCCGCCATGTGAACGTCGAGATCGAAACCCAGTCGGACCTCACGCTCGGCATGACCGTCGCCGACTGGTGGGGCGTCACCGACCGCAAGCCCAACGCGCTGTTCATCGGCGACGTGGACGCCGACGGGTTCTTTGCCTTGCTGACCGAACGGCTGGCGCGGCTATGAGTGCCGCTCTGCGCCTTGCCCGTCCCGAGGACCTTGATCGCCTGATGGGCCTGGTCGCCGCCTTTCACGCTGAGGCCGGGATCGAACAGGACCCCGACCAAAGGCGCGATGCGCTGACGCCGCTGCTGGAAGGCATCCCGCATGGCTGTATTTATCTGATCGGCCCGTCGCGCGCACCGTTGGGCTACATCATCCTGACCTTCGGTTGGTCGGTCGAGTTCGGGGGGATGGACGGGTTCGTCGATGAAATCTACATCCGGCCCGCCATTCGCGGCCGCGGAATCGCCACCGAGGTTCTATTGGACTTGCCCAAAGCGCTGGCGGGTGCCGGCCTGACGGCCCTGCATCTGGAAGTGGATCGAACCAACGAGGCCGCGCAGAAACTCTACCTTCGGACCGGCTTCAAACCGCGCGACCGTTACATGTTGATGAGCAAAAAGCTCTAGCGTGACTCACCGCGGAAGATCAGCCCGGGATTGTAGTACATCTCTTGCACCGGATCGTTCTGCGACACCGGCTCGCCGGTGATCGGGTAGGTGTCAGGCCCTGCGCAGGCCGCCAGAACCCCGACGGAAAGCACGGAAATAACGAGAAGGATTCTTGAAGCGGACATCACGTTCTCCTTTTCTGCTGTACCGTCAAGCTACGCCCGACAACCTCGCACTTGTAGGAACAAGTTCACACATAATCACATTTATGCTTGCATTTTTTCTTCCTGCCTGAATCAAACCCTGGGGTAATGGGAAATTACCCTGCAATTCCATCGGATTCGGAAGAGTCACCCGTCAGTGACATTTCGAAGAACAACAGCTGGCCCTGGGCGATCTCGGGTATATCCGAATAGGCATCGCGCAGCTTGAACCCCAGCGACAGATACAGCCGAGTCGCCGCTTCCAGCGGTTTTCCGGTGTCCATCCGGATCATCTCGAACCCGTCTTTGCGGCACTGGGCAATCAGCGCCTGCATGATCGCACACCCCGCACCCGTACCCCGAGCGTCATCGGTCACGAACACGCGCTTGATCTCGGCGATACCCGGACCGATCGTCTGGAACATCCCGCAGCCCACCGCCTGACCATCCAGCATCGCCAGCCGGGTCCCGCCCTTGGGAGGCATATGCTCGATTTCGATGGCGGACAGAACAGCTGCATATTTCTCGGGTGGATAGAACGTGTTCACGACCTGTCGCGACCGTTCATCCAGCGTCAGCAGGTAGGCGTGATAATCCCAACACAAACGCCGGACAGCATCGAACTGGTCCGGCGTTTTAGGTTCAACGATACTTAGCATGACGGACCCCCGGCCAATGTCGGGGGACAGCCTAGCAGCTTGTGCCTTACTTGCGAAGGATCGAACGCCCCGCGTATTCGGCGACCTCGCCCAGCGTTTCCTCGATGCGGATCAGCTGGTTGTACTTGGCCAGCCGGTCCGACCGCGCCAGCGAGCCGGTTTTGATCTGACCGCAGTTGGTGGCCACGGCCAGATCGGCGATGGTGGCGTCCTCGGTCTCGCCCGAGCGGTGCGACATCACGTTGGTATAGCGGGCGCGGTGCGCCATATCCACGGCGCGCAGGGTCTCGGTCAGCGAACCGATCTGGTTCACCTTGACCAGCATCGAGTTGGCGCAGCCCTTCTCGATCCCTTCGGCCAGTCGCGCGGGGTTGGTCACGAACAGGTCGTCACCTACCAGCTGCACCTTGCCGTCCAGCTCGTCGGTCAGCGCCTTCCAGCCGTCCCAGTCATCCTCGGACATGCCATCCTCGATCGAGATGATCGGATAGTCGTTCACCAGGGCTGCCAGATAGGCCACGTTCTCGTCGCTGCTGAGGGTCTTGCCCTCGCCCGACAGGACGTATTTGCCGTCCTTGTAATACTCGGTGGCGGCGCAATCGAGCGCCAGGTAGATCTCGTCACCCGGCTTGTAGCCCGCCTTCTCGATCGACTTGAGGATGAAATCCAGTGCCTCGCGGGTCGAGGCGATGTTGGGGGCAAACCCCCCCTCGTCGCCGACACCGGTGGCCAGCCCGGCGGCCGATAGTTCCTTTTTCAGAGTGTGGAACACTTCCGAACCCATGCGCACCGCTTCGCGGATGTTGCTGGCGGCCACGGGCATGATCATGAATTCCTGGATGTCGATCGGGTTGTCGGCATGTTCGCCGCCATTGATGATGTTCATCATCGGCACCGGCAGAACCCGCGCCGAGGTGCCCCCCACGTAGCGATAGAGCGGCTGGGTGGTGAAATCCGCCGCCGCCTTGGCCACGGCCAGCGACACGCCCAGAATGGCGTTGGCGCCCAGGCGGCCCTTGTTCGGGGTGCCGTCCAGCTCGATCATGGCGGCGTCGATCGCCACCTGCTCGGTCGCGTCAAAGCCCACCAGCTCTTCGGCGATCTCGCCGTTCACGGCGGCCACGGCTTCGAGCACGCCCTTGCCCATGTAACGGGACTTGTCGCCATCGCGCTTTTCCACCGCCTCATAGGCGCCGGTCGATGCGCCCGAAGGCACGGCCGCCCGGCCCATGGTGCCGTCTTCCAGAACCACGTCCACCTCGACGGTGGGGTTGCCCCGGCTGTCCAGGATTTCGCGTGCGTGGATGTCGATGATGGTGCTCATGATACCGGTCCCTGAAAATGCGTTCGGTTGCATGCCTCATACCAGCACGCGGGGAAAAGTAAACCGGGTCCGTTATCGCTAACACGCATATTTTCCGGCCTTTAGCGCCAACAGCGGCGTGTTTGCGCCAACAGGTCAGCAGACCGCCGGAGCCATGGCCCGCGCAATGCGCCGTTCGCGGATGAACGTGTACATGCCCGACCCGATGATCAGCGACGCGCCGATCATGGTCATCAGGTCCGGCCGTTCGCCGAACATCCACATCCCTGCCAAGATCGAAAACAGCAGCCGCGTATAGCGGAACGGCGTCAGGGCCGAGGCCTCGCCCACGCGCATTGCGGTCACGATCCCCAGATAGCCTAGAACACCAAAACCAACGGCACCGAAATAGGGTCCGATCTGCCCCATCTGCAGCGGCGCCAGAGGCTGCGCCGAGGTCAGCATCAGCACGCCGCCGGCAATCGCGACTGCCGCATAGGCCTGCAGCGCCACCACGGCCGAGGCCACGCGCGCGTCCAGCCGGCGGGTGATCAGGTCCCGCGCGGCAATGGCGATGACGCTGGCCACCACGAACAGAGCCTCGGGCCGAAACCCGTCCAGACCGGGGCGGATGATCATCAGAACGCCGATGAACCCGACACCGATTGCGCTCCAACGGCGCCAGCCGACCTGCTCGCGCAGGAAGAGTGCGGCTCCCATCGTGACCACCAGCGGCATCGCCTGGAACACGGCCGCAACGGTTGACAGGTCGACCAGGGACAAGGCCGTGACAAAACTCAGCGCCCCGACCGCCTCGGTGCACGCGCGGATCACGAACAGCGGTTGCCAGGCGGCCGAGTCAAAGATCGGTTTGCGTGTCACGATGGCCATGGCGGCAAAGACTAGCGCGCAGAACAGCCCCAACACGATCATGACCTGACCGGTCGGCACGGTGACCGACAAATGCTTGATGAACATGTCCTCAAGCGTGAAGGCGGCCATAGCGCCGATGACCAGCAGGATGCCGTTCGCGTTGTTCATGTCATTGCCTATTGAATTCGGACGGCTTAATTGCCGCGTCGCAACGCAGAAGACCCGGATCGCGCCCCCGTGGCAAGCGCGAAGAGGGCTTGGAATCATGAATAGATTTTAGATGACCAATCGCTTTTGGTGATGTGTCCCGGCCGGATCAGTCCTTGTCCAGCGGAACTCCGTACAACTCCAGCCGATGACCTTTCAGGCGATAGCCCAGCTTCGAGGCGATCTTTTCCTGCAGGGCTTCGATCTCGGGGTCCACGAATTCAATCACCTCGCCCGAGTTCATGTCGATCAGGTGATCGTGGTGGTCGCGCTCGGCGTCCTCATAGCGCGCACGCCCGTCGCCGAATTCCAGCCGTTCGAGAATGCCGGCCTCTTCGAAAAGTTTGACGGTGCGATAGACGGTTGCGATCGAAATGCCCGCATCCAGCGCCGAGGCGCGTGCGTACAGTTCCTCGACATCGGGATGATCATCACTGTCCTGCAGTACCTGCGCGATGGTTCGACGCTGGCCGGTCATGCGCAGGCCTTTGGCTTCGCAACGCGCGATGATCGTGTCCGCCATGTCATCCCCCAGAATCCGTTCGGGTTTCTGTCTTAGTACGTCCGCGCAGATTTCGCCACTGTGATTTGCGCCCGCTGCGCCTTAGCCCGCCAGCCGCAGATCGGCCCAGACCGGCAGGTGGTCCGAGGCGATATGCGCGGGCCGTTCCCCGTGCACGCCGTGGGCCAGCGCCTCGAGCCCACCGCCCAGCGCGATCCGGTCCAGCGCGCCCAGAGGCTGCGCGGCGGGAAAGCTGGGCACAGGCGGCAGGAACCGCATGTCGGGAGCCAGACGGTCAAGAATCGGTTGGCGTGACCATTCGTTGAAATCCCCTGCCCAGACGGTGGGCATCCGGTCCAGCGCGCGGCCGTCCTGCCGCAGGTGGATGATCTGCTGACGGCGCCACGCCGAGAACAGCCCCAGATGCATCCCCATCACCCGCAAAGGCCCGATATGGGTGTCGAACTCGACCCGGACCGCCCCGCGCGGCTCCAGCCCCGGCAGATCGTGATGCGCGGCGCAGCGCACCCGGATGTGGTCGCCCCGCCAGATCACCGCGTTGCCATGCCAGCCCAGACTGCCCGCACCGCCCAGATCGACGATCTTCCACCCGGCCTCGTCCAACATGAAATGCGGAAGCGCCGCCGGGCGCGGCGGCAGGCGTTTGTCGGCCTCTTGCAGCACCACGATATCGGCGCCCAGCCGGTCCAGCACCTGCAGGATGCGCTGCGGCTGGCGTCGCAGATCCAGTCCGACGCATTTCTGGATGTTGTAGCTGGCAAGGCGCAGCTTGGGCAAAGTGGTCATCGGTTTTCTACGGTTGTACCCCGTCAGGATTCGCAGGATCGCGCCTGGACGCAAGCCGATAGTTCAGCACAGATGCCGAAACCCGCTCAGGTCCCGCAAAATGTGGCATGCACCACCTCGTCCTGCGTGGGCGGGCGTATCAGATCGGCGGCGTCGGGCTGGTCGCCATAGGGCCGGGCCAGCACTGCATTCAGCCGGTGGAACGGGGCATAGTCGCCCTGAACGGCGGCCTGGATCATCTGTTCGACCCGGTGGTTGCGCGGGATGAAGGCGGGGTTGGCCGCGTGCATCACCGCGGCCGGGTCCGCCTCGCGCGTCAGTCGCGCGCACCACCCCTCGGCCCAGCTGTCGAAAGCCGCCGGATCGGTGAACTGGTCCCGCGCCGCATCGCTGCCCAGCGCGCGGAAGGTATTGGTGAAATCGGCCTGACTCTGCGCCATCCGCGTCAGCAGGTCCGAGATCAGCGCAAGGTCGCCGTCCTCCTCGGTGGTCAGGCCGATCTTGGCCCGGAACCGGCGCAGCCAGTGCTGCTGCATCAATTCGGGCATGGCATGTACGATCTCGGTCGCCTCTTCCACGGCGGCCTGCTTGTCCTCGATCTGCTGGATCAGCGCCGTCGCAAGCTGTGCAAGGTTCCACACCGCAATCTCGGGCTGGTTGGAATAGGCATAGCGCCCCATCCGGTCGATCGAACTGTAGACGGTGTTCGGGTGATAGCTGTCCATGAAGGCGCAGGGGCCATAGTCGATGGTTTGGCCCGAGATGGCGCAGTTGTCGGTGTTCATCACCCCGTGAATGAAGCCCACCGCCATCCATTGCGCGATCAGCGCGGCCTGCGCGTCACGCACGGCGCGCAGCAGGCCCATTGGCCCGACGGCGTCCGGATAGTGGCGTTCAATGGCATAATCCGTCAGCCGCCGCAGGTCGGCGATCTGGCCGCGCGCGGCGAATACCTGGAACGTGCCCACCCGCAGATGGCTTTGCGCCACGCGGGTCAGCACCGCGCCGGGCATCGGGCCTTCGCGCAGCACGACCTCGCCGGTTTCCACCGCCGCCAAGGCGCGCGTGGTGGGTATGCCCAGCGCGTGCATCGCCTCGGACACGACATATTCGCGCAGAACCGGCCCCAGCCAGGCCCGCCCGTCCCCCTGCCGCGAAAACGGCGTGCGCCCCGAGCCCTTGAGCTGAATGTCGCGGCGGATCCCGTCCGTGCCCACCACCTCGCCCAGCAGCACCGCGCGCCCATCGCCCAGCTGCGGGTTGTAATTGCCGAACTGGTGGCCGGAATACAGCTGCGCCAGCGGCTCGGCCCCGTTAGGCAGAGCGTTGCCCGCAAACACCTGGGCCATGTCCTGCGCGTCACCGGGCGAGATGCCCAGCACCTGTGCCAGATCGTCATTGAAAGCCACCAGCCGCGGCGCGCGCACGGGTTCGGGCGCCTGGCGCGCATAAAAGGCGCCTGGCAACCGGGCATACGAATTGTCGAAGGGGATCGTCAGGGTCATGGCGCAAACATATGATCTGTGCGCAGTATTGCCAGCACCAAATCCCATCGCCGTGAAAGGCCCGCCATGACCGCCGACCAGATCATCGACCACCTGCAACTGCAGCCCCACCCCGAAGGCGGCTGGTATGCCGAGACCTGGCGCGCAGACAACACAGGCCGCCCCACCGCGACTTGCATCTATTTCCTTCTGAAACGGGACGAGGCCAGCCACTGGCACCGGGTCGATGCGACCGAGATCTGGCTGTTTCACGCCGGCGCACCGCTGATCCTGTCGATCAGCGAAACCGATACCGGACCTGCAAGCGATCACATGCTGTCCCCCGACCTGAGCGAGGGCGCGCCGCAGGTCATCGTACCCGCCGGGCATTGGCAGGCTGCCCGCAGCACCGGGGACTACACGCTGGTCAGCTGCGTCGTCTCGCCCGGGTTCCAGTTCGACGGGTTCGAATTGGCGCCGCCGGAGTTCGACATTCCCAGGAACTAAACCTCAAGCCCCTGCCGAACCATGCTTGAACTTGCCCTGCCCGATGCGGCAAGGTTCGCGTGTGTATGATTGGGCAAGGACGAGGGCGCGATGCGGCTGATCAAGACTTTGGTGACCGTGGCTGTGATCCTCGGCCTGGGCGTGCTTGGGATGCGGTTGGCTTTTCCGCTGCCCGAGACCAATTTCTCGGAGCGGACATACCGCCAACCCGCGGATTGGACTGGTCCGCTGGGCCAAGCCATCGAGCCGGCGATGCAGCGCAACCCCGGACTGGACGGCGTCCGCCCCCTTGGTCAGGGGCATACCGCATTTGCTGCCCGCGCCATTCTCGCGCGTGAGGCGGTCTCGTCCTTAGATGCCCAATACTACATCTGGCAGGATGACGTGACCGGCCTGATGTTGCTGGACGAATTGCGTGCGGCGGCGGAACGGGGCGTACGCGTGCGCCTTCTGGTCGATGACAACGGCATCTCGGGGCTGGACCCGCTTCTGGCTGAACTGGATGCCATGCCAACGGCCCATGTCCGCATCTTCAACCCGTTCACGCTGCGCAATCCCAAGCTGCTGTCCTATGCGTTCGATTTCGGCCGGTTGAACCGCCGCATGCATAACAAGTCCATGACGGTGGACGGTGTGGCCACGATTGTCGGGGGCCGAAACATCGGCGACATCTATTTCGACTACGGTGCCGGGACGCATTATCTGGATGTCGATACCATCGCGATCGGTCCGATCGTGGACGAGGTGGCCGAGTCGTTCGATGCCTACTGGAACAGCGGATCAGCCTATGATGCCGCGTTGTTCCTGCCCGCTGCGACCGACCCAAGCCTGAAAGTACTGGCCGAGGCCGCGCGTCAGACCGCGGCCGGGGCCGGATACCAAAAGGCAATCCGCGACAATGAACTGGCCGACCGCATCGCCGCCCGCGATCTGCCGTTCGAATGGAGCGCGGTCGAACTTTTTGTCGATGACCCGGCAAAGGGGCTTGGAGAGGTCGAGGGCGAGAACCTCATGGTCGAGCGTCTCATCACCTTTGCCGAAAGCTCCGAGACTTCGCTCGATCTGGTCTCAGCCTATTTCATTCCCGGTCCCCGCGGGGCCGAGCTGCTCGAACGGCTGGCGTCATCCGGGGTCAAAGTCCGGGTCCTGACCAATTCACTGGACGCGACCGATGTGATGCCGGTTCATGCAGCCTACATGGCCTATCGCGACGACCTGCTGGCAAGCGGGGTTCAGTTGCTGGAGCTGCGCGCGTTGCGCGACGAGCACAAGGAACGCAGCCTGCCCGAAATTCTTGCGGGCTCCGCCTCGGGCCTGCATGCAAAGGTGTTTGGCTCGGATGGCAAACGGATCTTCATCGGCTCATACAATCTGGACCCGCGTTCGGCCCGGCTGAACACCGAGATGGGGCTGCTGATCGAGAGCCCCACGATCGCGACAGATCTGGCCCGGCAACTGGACAAGCCGGAATTTGCCTATCGCGTCGAGATGGATGATGACGGTGGGCTGGTCTGGGTTCAGCAGACCAAGGACGGGACGACCACGACCTTTGAGACCGACCCGAACACCTCTCGGTTCCAGCGCGGCCTAGCCGCCGTCGTCAGATGGCTGCCGGTCGAGTGGATGCTCTGACCACCGCTGGCGTCAGTTCAGGACCGCGATCGACAGGTTCAGAACGGTCGCAAACGCCACCCATGCCAGATAGGGCACGAACGCCCAAGCCGAAACGCGATCCACCGGGCGGACACGTGTGATGAACAGAACAATCACCACCAGAAGCGCCAGGATCACTACCAATGCCAGCCAAGGTTGGTGCAGCACGAAGAAGGCGGGCGACCACAGGAAGTTCAGGCCAAGCTGCGCCCACCACAGGCGCATTGCGGGCGATCCCCGGTCGCGTTCGAACTGCCGCCATCCCGCCATCGCGATCAGCACGTACAGAACCGTCCAGACCGGGCCGAATACCCAGCCCGGGGGGTTGAAGACCGGTTTGTTCAGGTTCGCGTACCACTCACCCGGCCCCGTCAGAGTGCCGATCAGTATGCCGCCACCCAGTACCAGAACCAGAAATGCGATACGTGTCAGGGTCTTGGTCATGCCGGTTCCATCCGCAGGTGCATCGCCGCTCAGCAGGTCCCGACCGGTATAGCCGCGCGGGCCGCCGACGAAAAGACACCACGCGGCGGGTTCTGCGCGCCTTCCAAAGAGACCGTCGCACCCTGTATCTCGGCCCCCGAAACGGTGATCTCTCGTCCGCCGCCTGTGTCATCCACATCGATCGTAAAGGCGATTTCCGCACCGGGCGGCATGGCCCGGATGTCCAGATCGACCATCGACTGCCCATCCTGAACCTGAGGCAACCCGTTCAGAAACTCGGACCCCGAAACCATTTCAAAGGGCTGAAACACTTCGACCCCTGCCCCCGCGCCGGTGACATCAAAGATCAGCCCGCCCTGCGACGAGGACAAATCCAGACGCACCGTTGCAGCAGACAGGCTGCAATCGCTGGCGTTGCGAAGAACGAAGCGGTCCTTTGGCGCTCCCTCGACGAACTCAACCTGGACATCGGCCATGGCAGGCGCTGCGAGCGTGAACGCGGCGGCACAACCGGCCGCATTTTTGACAAGGGAACCGATCATCTTCATCTCCGGCGTTGTTGTGGCTACTGCTACAATTACGCGCGAGCGCCTTGGCAGGATCATTTTCCCCGCGTTTCAGCGCGGTGCGCCCTGCGACACCCGGCTGACCGTCCCCCCGCCAACCAACGCCTTTACCCCGGTGGTGCCGGGGCAAGAGGTCGGCATCCCCCGCGCCACGCGCACCGCCAGATAGGCAAAGGCCTGCGCTTCAAGCATGTCGCCATCCAGCCCCACGGCCTCGACAGGATCGACCGGGCAGTCCAGCGCCACGCGCAGCATCTCCATCAAGACCGGGTTCCTGCGCCCGCCGCCGGTGACCAGCACCCGCGCGGGCGGTCTGGGGCAATGCTCCATCCCCTGCACCACCGCCGCCGCACTCATGCCTGTCAGGGTGGCGACGGCGTCGGCGTCGCTTAATTCCTTCACCAGGCCGAACATCTCGGCGAAATCGTTGCGGTCCAGAGATTTGGGCGGCAGTCGGTTGAAATAGGGCTCGGCCAGGAACAGCTCCAGCGCGCCTGTCTCGACCGTGCCCTGCCGGGCCAGCGCGCCGTCGCGGTCCAACGGCAGACCCAGCCGCGCCTGCACCAGATCGTCGATCGGCGCATTGGCCGGGCCGGTGTCAAAGGCCAACAGCGCACCGGGCGCCTCGGGCCCGTCAAAGGACGGGTCCACATAGGTCAGGTTGCCGACACCACCCAGATTCAGAAAGCACAAGGGCGCCGTGGCCCCGACATATTTTGCGCAGGCAAAGTGGAAGAACGGCGCCAGCGGCGCGCCCTCGCCGCCCATGGCCACGTCATCGCTGCGGAAATCCCAGACCACGGGCACACCCAGCGCGACCGCCAGCCCCTCGCCATCGCCCACCTGCAACGTGCCCTTTCCCCGCGGCTCGTGCGCAAGAGTCTGGCCGTGAAAGCCGATCAGGTCCACGTCCTCGAATTCCGACAGCAGCTCGGCATGGGCGCGGGTCACCAGGTCTTCGGCGGCGTGCACTTCGGGTCCGCTCCATTTTCCCAGCGCGGCGCGCAGCAGCTTGCGCTCGTCCTCGGTATAGGGCCTGTACGCGCTGTCGCCGAACCGCAGGATCTGCCGCCCGTCGGTTTCCACCACCGCCGCGTCGACCCCATCGAGCGAGGTGCCCGACATGGCCCCCAGTGCCCGCACTGCCCCAACTTTGCCTCGGGCCTTATTCATGGCCTTTTCCTTCCCTCGTTCGCCGCCTATAACGTGCCCCGCAATTCAACCCCGAGGCAAGACATGACGTATCACCCCAAATCGGATTTCATCGCCACGATGATCGAGCGCGGCTTTCTGGCCGATTGCACCGATTATCAGGGCCTTGACGATGCTCTGACAAGCGGGGTGCAGACAGCCTATATCGGGTATGACGCCACCGCCCAATCCCTGCATGTCGGACACCTGATGAACATCATGGTTCTGCGCTGGTTCCAGAAGCTGGGGCACAAGCCGATCACCCTGATGGGAGGCGGCACCACCAAGGTGGGCGATCCGTCTTTCCGCTCGGACGAACGCCCCCTGCTGGGCCCCGAGCAGATCGACGCCAACATCGCCGGCATGCAGAAGGTGTTCGACAAGTACCTGTCCTATGACGACAGCGACACCGGCGCGCTGATGCTGAACAATGCCGAATGGCTGGACGACCTGAACTATCTCGATTTCCTGCGGGACATCGGGCGGCATTTCTCAGTCAACCGGATGCTGTCCTTTGAATCGGTGAAATCGCGGCTGGACCGGGAGCAATCCCTGTCGTTCCTCGAGTTCAACTACATGATCCTGCAGGCCTATGACTTTCTGGAGCTGAACCGTCGTTACAGCTGCATTCTGCAGATGGGCGGATCGGACCAGTGGGGCAACATCGTCAACGGCATCGACCTGACCCGCCGCGTGCTGGATCACGAGATCTATGGCCTGACCACGCCCCTGCTGACCACCAGCGACGGGCGCAAGATGGGCAAAAGCCAGGGCGGCGCCATCTGGCTGAACGGCGACATGCTGTCGCCCTACGAGTTCTGGCAGTTCTGGCGCAACACCACCGACGCAGACGTGGGCCGTTTCCTGAAGATCTTCACCGAGCTTCCCGTGGACGAATGCGACCGCATGGGCGCGCTGCAGGGGTCCGAGATCAACGAGGCCAAGATCCGTCTGGCCAACGAGGTGACGACCCTGCTGCACGGGGCCGAGGCCGCGGCCAAAGCCGAGGCCACCGCGCGCGAGGTGTTCGAAAAGGGCGGTGTGGGCGGCGACCTGCCCACTCTGACTCTGACTGCCGAGGATCTGGGCGACGGAATCTCGGTCGTGCAGCTGATCGTGAAGTCGGGCCTGGCGAAATCGGGCAAGGAGGCCAAGCGCCTGATCGCCGAAAACGGCGCCAAATTGGATGACGCGCCGCTGACCGATGCGGGGCTGATGATCGACGCGGCGGCCCTGTCCTCGCCCATCAAGCTGAGCGCGGGCAAGAAGCGGCACGCGTTGGTGCAGTTGGGCTGAACCGGCCTGACCCCGAACACGACACACGACGGCCGCCTTCGGGCGGCCGTTTTTCTATCCGCGCTCGACCGAGCCCAACGGCAGGTCCAGACCGGCCGGCGTCACGAACAATTCGATCTGATCGCGCGACAGCGCCCAGTGATCGGCCGCCAGCTGCCCCGCCGCCGCCTCGTCACGCGCCTCGATCGCGGCGATGATGGCGTCATGCTGGGCGCAGGCCAGATCAAGGCTTTCACCCATCCCGGCCTGACCCGGGCGGTAGAAGGTCATGCCGATGCGCGCATGGTCGATCAGCAGCCGCTGAAACGACGGCAGCAGGTAGACATTTGCCGCCATCTCGCCGGTGATCTCGTGGAACTGGTTGTTGGCCAGCGCGCGATCTTCGGCCGAGCTCGCCCGCAACGTTTCCCGAAACGCCGCCTGCGCCGCCTTCAACCGATCGATCTGGTCACCTGTCGCGTTCTGCGCCGCCAGCCGAAGCACCGCGCCATAGATCATCGGCGCCACCAGGAAGAAATCGCGCAGCGTGGCATAGGACATCTGCGACACCCGCGCGCCCCGGTTTTCACGCAGTTCAAGATAGCCCAGCCCGGCCAGATGCCGGAACACTTCGCGCAGTGGCGTGCGCGACAGGCCGAACGCCTCGGACAGCTGCGCCTCGTCCAGATCATCGCCAGGGCGCAGTTTCAGCGTCATCACCGCCGCCTTCAGATGCGCGGCCAGCGCCGCCCTGCGGCTTTTCGTGTCGTCTTTCATCCCCAACCTTCGCTTTGGTCGAATCGCGACACCCAGGATGTCGCCCCTGCTCTTGCCCCAAAAAATGCACCTTGTACACAATCAGCCTGACCGCCCGTGATAGACTGAGCGCATGACCCGCCCGCAACATTTCTGTTTCATCCTCGTTCCCGAGTTCTCGCACCTGGCCTTCTCCTGCGCGGTCGAGCCGCTGCGGATCGCCAACTGGGTCAGCGGCGAGGAACTGTACCGCTGGTCCTTCGCCTCGGAGGACGGCGCGCAGGCGGTGTGTTCGAACGGGTCCGTGACACTGGTGCATGGCGGGTTGGCGGACCTGCCGAAATGCGACCAGATCTTTGTTTTGTCGGGCATTCACATGCGCGATCACGTCAGCCGACCCCTGCTGGCCGCGCTGCGCCGCGAACGGGCGCGCGGCACGGCCATCGGGGCGCTGTGTTCGGGTGCGTGGCTGCTGGCCGAGGCCGGGTTCCTGAACGGGATGCAGGCGGCGATCCATTGGGAATATCACGACGCCTTCATGGAGGCTTTCCCGGACGTGAATCTGGTGCGCAGCGTCTTCGTGGCCGATGAAAAGCACATGACCGCCTCGGGCGGCACCGCAACGGCCGACCTGATGCTGCACCTGATCGAGCGCGACCACGGGCAGGACCTGTCGATCGCGGTGGCCGACCAGATGGTCTACAACGCCGTGCGCAACGCGACCGCCGATCAGCGTGTGTCGCTGCAATCGCGCAACGGCATGCGCAACGCGCATCTGGCCAAGGCGATCCAGATCATGGCCGACCGCATCAACGACCCGATCTCGCCGGCGGTGATCGCCGAACAGATCGGCATCTCGACCCGCCAGCTGGAACGGCTCTTCGGCAAATACCTCAACGCCTCGCCCAAGAAATACTTTATGGAACTGCGGCTGGACCGCGCGCGCAACCTGTTGTTGCAGACCGAATCCTCGGTCACCGACGTGGCCTTTGCCTGCGGCTTTGAAAGCCCGGGCCATTTTTCACGCGTGTACCGCGCCGCCTTCGGCGTCACCCCGATGCAGCAGCGCAGCCGGCTGGACTGAGTCACTGCCGACTGGACAGGACGTGCCATCTCGGATTATTTGAACGAACGTTCAGATCACTGGGGAGGAGCCCGCCATGCAATTGTCCACCACCGCTGCCGTCATCACCGGCGGCGCCTCGGGCCTCGGAGAGGCCACCGCCCGTTACTTTGCCGAGAACGGCGCGCAGGTCACCATCCTCGACCGCGATGCCGAGCATGGCGCGCAGGTCGCGACCGAGATCGGCGGACATTTCGCCCAGACCGACGTGACGGACGAGAACTCGGTCGCCGCGGCCATTGCGCTGGCGATGGAGAAGATGGGCAAGATCACCGCCTGCGTGAACTGTGCCGGCATCGCCTTTGGCATCAAAACCGTCGGCAAGGACGGCCCGCATCCGCTGGACTCCTTTCAGCGCACAATCGACATCAACCTGGTGGGCACCTTCAACGTGTCGCGTCTGGCCGCCGCCGAGATGGCCAAGAACGCGCCCGAGTCGGATGGCGCGCGTGGCGTGATCATCAACACCGCCTCGATTGCCGCGTTTGACGGACAGAAAGGTCAGGCGGCCTATGCGGCGTCCAAGGGCGGTGTCGTGGGCATGACCCTGCCGATGGCGCGCGACCTGGCCTCGACCGGGATCCGGGTCATGACCATCGCGCCCGGCATCTTCATGACCCCGATGCTGGCCGGCCTGCCCGAAGAGGTGCAGCAGCAGTTGGCCGCCGACGTGCCCAACCCCGCCCGTTTGGGCGACCCGCGCGAATATGGCCGGCTGGCCGGATTCATCGTCGAGATGGGCTATCTGAACGGCGAGGTCATCCGCATCGACGGCGCCCTGCGCATGCGCTGACATGACCGCATGGCGTGGGCAGAGCCGATCTGCCCGCGCCTCGGGTCGAGCCTGGCTAGGCCCCGGCCTCGGCCTTTTCTTCCAGTTCCAGCCATTCCTCCTCGGCGGCGGCCAGCTTCTCCTGCCGCTCGACAAGGGCTTCGGTCGCCTTCTGGAACTTCACCGGCTCGCGGGTGAACAGCTCGGGGTCCGACATCAGCTCCTCCAGCTTGGCGATCTCGGCTTCCAGCCGCGCGATCTCGGCGGGCAGCTTCTCGAGCCGGTGCTTTTCGGAAAAGGACAGGCCGGCTTTCGGCTTGGCTTCCTGCTTGACCTTCGGCTTGTTCTCTTTTGATTTCTCAGTCTTTTTCTCGACCATATCGCCGCGCTGCGCGACATAGTCCGACCAGCCGCCTGCATAGACCGTCGCGCGGCCGTTGCCCTCCATGGCGATGGTCGTGGTCGCCACACGATCCAGGAAATCGCGGTCATGGCTGACCAGCAGCACGGTGCCGTCATAGTCGTCCAGCAACTCCTGCAACAGGTCCAGCGTCTCGACATCCAGGTCGTTGGTCGGTTCGTCCAGCACCAGCAGGTTCGACGGTTTCGCCATCAGCTTCGCCAGCAGCAACCGCGCTTTTTCCCCGCCCGACAAGGACTTGACGGCCGCTCGTGCCTGCCGCTCGTCGAACAGGAATTCCTTGAGGTAACCCACGACATGCTTGGGCTGGCCGCGCACCATCACCTGATCGGCATTGCCCGAGACGCGCATCTCGGGGTCGCCGGTCAGGCTGTCCCACAGGGTCATCTCGTGGTCCAGCTGCGCGCGGGTCTGGTCGAAGACCGCGATTTCCAGATTGGTGCCCAGGCTCACGCTGCCTTCATCCGGCGCGACCTCGCCCAGCAGCATCTTCAGAACGGTGGTCTTGCCTACACCGTTCGGCCCGACAAAGGCCACCCGGTCGCCGCGCTGCACCAGCAGGTCCAGGTTGCGCACGATCGGCTTGCCGTCGAACGCCTTGCTGACGCCGCGCGCCTCGATCACCTTGCGCCCCGATTTCGGACCGGACTCCAAAGACATGGCCGCCGAGCCCTGACGCTTGATCTGCGCCGCGCGTTCGGCCCGCAGGGCCTGCAGCGCTCGCACCCGGCCTTGGTTGCGCTTGCGGCGAGCGCTGATCCCCTCGACTGCCCAACGCCCCTCGGATTTGATCAGCCGGTCCAGCTTGTGGCGTTGCTGATCTTCCTCTTCCCAGATCTTGTCGCGCCAGGCCTCGAATGCCTCGAACCCCTGCTCCTGCCGGCGCACCTCACCGCGGTCGATCCACAGTGTTGCCCGGGTCAGCGCCCGCAAGAACGCGCGGTCATGCGAGATCAGGACGAAGGCCGCCCGTGTCGCGCCCAGTTCACGTTCAAGCCAGCCGATGGCCTCGATGTCCAGATGGTTGGTCGGCTCGTCCAGCAGCATCAGGTCGGGGGCCTCGGCCATCAGCTTGGCCAGCGCTGCGCGCCGCCTTTCACCGCCCGAGGCGGTCTGAACCGCGCGCGAGGGGTCGAATTTCAACCCTTCCCCGGCCCGTTCCACCTTGTACAGCTCGCCGGGTTCAAGCCCGCTGGCCGCATAGTCGCCCAGCGTGGCAAAACCCTCCATCGTCGGGTCCTGCTCCATGTAGCCGACGGATTTGCCGGGCGGTATCACAATGTCGCCCCGGTCCGGCTCGACCAGACCGGCCATGACCTTCATCAGGGTGGATTTGCCCGAGCCGTTCCGCCCGACCAGCGCAACGCGGTCGCCGGGCTGAACCACCAGATCCAGGTCGGAAAACACCGGCTCGCCCCCGAAGGTCAACGAGATACCGGACATCTGCAACAAAGGAATACGTGCCATACGCGCCAGCTAAACCGGCAGGCATTGGGCGTCAACGCCCCAGCCACACCTTTTGGCAGCAGCGCGGCTTCAGCCCGCGATCATCCGCAAGAGGCGTTTCCGCGCCGCGGGAATCGCACCGATCTCGACGCCGGTGAACACATGCAGCGTGTTCAACTGGCGATCCACCACCGCATGGTCGCTGACCCAACCGCCCATCATCAGATAGGTGCGCAGCAGCGGCGGCATTCGCAGCATGGCCTTTTTGGCATCCGGGCGTCGCCGCAGCCGCGCGGCAAAGCGAAACACGTCCGGCGCCTTGACCCGCGGCAACCAGCGTTTGGGCGCAAGGTGGCGATGTTTGAGCATCGCGAAGGCATCCAGGTATTCCGCGGTCTCAGTCCCTGCGAAGGACGAGCATCCAAACAGCAACTGGACGCCGTTGCGGTCGACGAAGGCCGTCATCGCGCCCCAGGCCACCCTCAGGATATCTGGATCCGTCCAATCGGGATGGATGCAGAACCGCCCCATTTCCACCATGCGCCCATCAAAGCTTTGCAAAGCGGAAAGGTCATAGAACTGGGCCGAATAGCTGCGGCTGATTTCTCTGCCGCTGTCCATGACCAGCATCCGGAAACAGCAGACTAACTGGCCGCCTGCCTGCGAATCCTCGACCAGAACATGGGCGCAGGAAACGTCGAAGTCGTCCTGATCCGTCTCGGCTGTTCGGAATGCAAGAGTACGAAGATTCTTGGCCGCCCGCACGTCCTCGGGACACCGCGCCAGGCGCGCGCGGTAGCGGCCCTTGTCCAGCAAAATATCATCGGCCATGGTCGCATCCTCCACGGTTTCTCACCGATTGCGATCTGCCTGATCCCATGCACCAATAGTGTGACCGCCGTGTGAAGCTTTCAACCGGCGGCCGGAAATTAGCTGGCCCCCGGGATGTTCGACGGGCTGAATTGGCCGATGTTGCCCAGCAGCTGCCGCAGGAAGCCTTTGTCCTGAACACTGGAGTCCGTCACACGGCGATCCAGCACGATGACATAGCCGTCTTCGAGACCGAATTTCTCGATATTGCGGACGACGCCACGCTGGTCAAAGCTGATCGCCACCAATTCGCGCGAGACGACCTCGGGGCGTTTGGGGCCATAGTGGCGAACGCGCGACGCCACATAATAGAAACCCGAATCCTTCAACACACCTGACGAGCTGGGCGCGCCAGCCTTTTCCAGAACCGTGTCGCGGGTATCGACGCCAACCTTGATCTCGGCCAGCTCTTCCGGGGTGGGGATATAGCCGTGTTTCTTGTAGACCGGGGTACAGGCAACAGCGGTGGCCAGAACAAGCGTGCAGGCAACCGCCCTGGACGCCGGTTTCAGCCTGTTCAGTACTTTCAACATGTTCACCCTCTTGCCTTGGTCCCTTGCGGCTTCTATCCGATTACAGAAACCCATGCCCCGGTTCAACACAGGAAAGGGTCACAATGTCCGACCTCTCAACATTGCGCGTCGCCGATCTGCCGCAAAACAGCCCGACCGCGTTCGAATTGCGCCCCCTTGCCCGGCAACTCGAAGAAATTCGTGATGCGTTGGGCCTGCTCGGGCTGCGCAAGCTGAGTTTTGTCGGCGAGCTGCGCGCGAAGGGCAAGCGTGATTGGGTGTTGACCGCCAAGCTGGGCGCAACCGTCATACAGCCCTGCGTGGTGACGCTGGACCCGGTCACGACCCGGATCGAGGCCCCGGTACGGCGCGTTTTCCTGGCCAATTGGACCGAACCCGACGAACCCGAATTCGAAATGCCCGAAGATGACGAGACCGAAGCCTTGGGCCCGGAAATCGATCTGGACCAGGTGATGCGCGAGGCATTGTCCCTTGCGTTGCCCCAATACCCCCGGAAAGACGGTGCACATTTGGGCGACGCGAACTATACCGAACCGGGCAAACAGGCGATGACCGACGACGATGCCAAACCCTTTGCCGGGCTGGCGTCCCTGCGTGACGCACTGAAAAAAGACGAGTGACAGGGGATCGATTTCCTGTCATAGCAGGCGCTCAGAAAAATCGCTTGAACATGTCGAGAATCGCAGTATTTTCGCGCGCTCATCGGAATTTGGGTTGGACATCGCGGGGCTTGTTCCCTAAACGCACGTCACACCACGAGAAAACGAAGAATGAAACCCGGCCTGCAGCGAATCTGCTGGCCCTTAGTAGACAAAGGTTGAGACCATGGCCGTCCAACAGAACAAAGTTTCCAAGTCGCGTCGCAACAACCGCCGCGCACACGACGCTCTGGTTGCTGCAAACCCGAACGAATGCGCGAACTGCGGCGAGCTGAAGCGCCCGCACCACGTTTGCGCAGCCTGCGGCCACTATGACGATCGTGAAGTCGTCGCTCAGGCCGACGACATCGACCTGGACGAAGACGCGGCCTAAGCCTGATTGAACGCAGGTTCTGGCATGACAGCGCAGCCCACGCAGACCGGAAAGATCATCATCTCGGTTGACGCAATGGGCGGGGATTCAGGTCCCGGCGTGGTCGTGGCTGGAATCGCGAAGTCAGCGAAGAAGAACCCCGAGATCGGATTTCTTCTGCACGGCCCGGAAGATGTGCTGAGCAAGCTTGTATCGAAACGGCGTGTCCTCGACGGACGCGTCGTTTTTCGTGATTGCCCGGACGTGGTCACGATGCAGGACAAGCCCAGCCAGGTGGTGCGCAGCGGCAAGAACACCTCGATGTGGTCGGCGCTGGAATCGGTGCGTCAGGGCGAGGCCCATGGTGCCGTGTCCTGCGGCAATACCGGCGCGCTGATGGCGCTGTCGATGATGCGACTGCGCAAACTGCCCGGGGTAAACCGCCCCGCCATCGCGATTCTGTGGCCATCCCGCAACCCTCAGGGTTTCAACGTCATGCTGGACGTGGGCGCGGATGTGCGGGCCGACGCCAAGGATCTGCTGCAGTTTGCACTGATGGGCGCTTCTTATGCGCGCAACGGCATGGAACTGACCCGCCCGCGTATCGGACTGCTGAACGTCGGCACCGAAGAGCACAAAGGCCGCGCCGAACTCAAGGAAGCCCATGCCCTGATCACCGAATTCGCGGATCAGGCAAACTTTGATTTCGTGGGCTTCGTGGAAGGCAGCGACATTCCAGGCGACAAGGCGGATGTCATTGTTACGGATGGGTTTACCGGAAACGTCGCCATCAAGACCGGAGAAGGCACGGCCAGCCTGATCGGTGACCTGCTCCGCGAGGCCTTCAAGTATTCGCCCCTATCTCGCCTGGCCTCGGTTCTGGCCATCACCTCTCTGCAGCGATTGAAGAAACGCATCGACCCGCGCCGCGTCAACGGCGGGGTCTTTCTTGGCCTGAACGGCACTGTCATCAAATCCCACGGAGGCGCCGACGCCACCGGCGTGTCTGCCGCGATCAAGCTGGCTTTCACCCTGGCCAAGTCCGGCTTTGCGGAAAAATTGGCAGCACGGGTTGCATCCACGGCTGAGCTTGAACAAGATGCAGCGCAATCTGCGCTGCAGACCAAATAAGAACAAAGAAGGCAGTACCCCAGATGGCAGGCCGTTCAGTCGTTGTAGGTGTCGGGCATTACCTGCCCAAGCGGGTGGTTCCGAACTCCGAATTCGAAAAGACGCTTGATACGACCGATGAATGGATTCGCACCCGTTCCGGTATCGAACGTCGGCACTTTGCGGCCGAAGATGAAACCACGTCCGATCTGGCAACCTATGCGGCCAAAGCCGCTTTGCAGGACGCCGGCCTTACAGCTGATGACATTGACGCAATCGTACTGGCGACCTCGACCGCGGATCTGACGTTCCCGTCGGCCGCAACCATGGTTCAAGCCAATCTGGGCATGACCCGGGGGTTTGCCTTTGATGTTCAGGCCGTCTGCGCCGGTTTCGTGTTTGCGCTGAGCAACGCCAACGCCCTGATCCTTTCGGGTCAGGCCAAGCGGGTGCTGGTGATCGGCGCCGAAACTTTTTCGCGGATCATGGACTGGACCGACAGATCGACTTGCGTGTTGTTCGGGGATGGGGCCGGTGCTCTCGTGCTCGAGGCGCAGGACGGTGCCGGAACAAGCGATGATCGAGGTATCCTGTCCACGGATCTGCATTCGGATGGACGTTACAAGGACCTTCTGTACGTGGACGGCGGGGTGTCGACGCAATCGACGGGCCATCTTCGGATGCAGGGCAACCAGGTGTTCCGCCATGCGGTCGAAAAGCTCACCGCCACGGCAGAAACTGCCCTGGAACGCGCTGGACTGAACAGCCAGGACGTCGACTGGATCGTGCCGCATCAGGCCAATATCCGCATCATTCAGGGCACCGCAAAGAAGATGGGCCTGCCCATGGATCACGTTGTGGTGACCGTTCAGGACCACGGAAACACATCGGCCGCCTCGATTCCCCTGGCCCTGTCGGTGGGCAAGGAACGGGGCCAGATCAAGCAAGGTGATTTGATCGTGACCGAGGCGATTGGCGGCGGTTTGGCATGGGGCTCGGTGGTCCTGCGCTGGTAACCGGCGCAATCCGGCTTACAGAGCCGCCCGCAATTCATTGATATTGACAGCGAATTTGCGCTACCCCTATGCTCGAAAATCAATAGGGGAAATGTCATGGGCGATAATACACTGACGCGAATGGATCTGAGCGAAGCCGTGTTTCGCGAAGTTGGGCTGTCACGCAACGAAAGTGCACAGCTTGTCGAAAGCATTCTGAACCACATGTCGGACGCGCTGGTGCGTGGCGAACAGGTCAAGATTTCGTCCTTCGGCACTTTCAGCGTTCGTGACAAATCAGCCCGTATTGGACGCAACCCGAAAACCGGTGAAGAGGTTCCGATCCAGCCGCGCCGCGTGCTGACTTTCCGCCCGTCGCATCTGATGAAGGATCGCGTCGCCGCCGGGAATCGCAAGTAAACCCGGGGCCAGGAGGATATGAGCAAGTCACCCGACGCGTTTCGCACCATCAGTGAAGTTGCGGATTGGCTCGGTGTTCAGGCCCATGTCCTGCGATTCTGGGAAAGCCGGTTTGCACAGGTCAAACCAGTCAAGCGGGCTGGCGGTCGCCGTTACTACCGCCCCAACGACATGCGCCTGCTGGGCGGCATCAAGAAGCTGCTGCACGAGGACGGCATCACGATAAAAGGCGTTCAACGCATTCTGAGGGAACAGGGCGTGGCCCATGTGGCGGCGCTGTCACCCGACATCGATGTCAGCGCAGAATCACCACAGACGCCACAGGACGTGGTGGTGTCCTTTCCGCCCAAATCGACCGGTCAGCAAATCGACCTCGATCTGCAGGCCGGCACTGATTGTCCCGGATCGCCAGAGCCTCAGGAAACACCCAGTTCCCCAGACCCCGAGCCGGCGCCCGCGCCCACTGCGGTCAACGGGGACGATGGCATCAGCCCTGCCCCGCTGTTCGGCGGCATCGCCTCCAAAGCTTGGCAGACTACGGATTTTGACGCTGAGGCGCTGCGCCAGATCGCTCCGATCGCGAGGGACCTCAGGGCATGGCTCAGCCGGGTCGAAGGTCAAAAGGCGGGATAAGAAGAAAGGCAATGTTTTCCTCTTGCCCCTGCCGGGAAAATCATTATGAACAGCCCAACGTCGGGCTATGGCGCAGCCTGGTAGCGCGTCCGTCTGGGGGACGGAAGGTCGCAGGTTCGAGTCCTGCTAGCCCGACCAAATCACACCGACGTTTATGGCAGACAGGCCAGATCCCGCTCTGGCACCAGGGGGGATCGGAATGACAGGTGTATGCCCGAACCAGCAAATCGAGGCGATGATCGCGCGCGGTGAGATCTCCGCCGAGCCGGCCATTCTGCCCGCTCAGATCCAGCCCGCCAGCCTTGATCTTCGTTTGGGAACAGTTGCTTACCGCGTCCGTGCGTCATTTCTGGCGGGCGAAAGCCGTTCGGTGTCCGAACGGCTGGCCGAGTTCGAAATGCACCGGATCGACATCACCGACGGCGCCGTTCTCGAAAAAGGTTGCGTCTACCTTGTGCCCCTGATGGAAGCGTTGTCCCTGCCCGGTGACGTGACCGCTGTCGCCAACGCCAAAAGCTCGACCGGGCGTCTGGACCTTCTGACCCGTACCATCACCGACGGCGGAACCGAGTTCGACCGGGTGCCCGCAGGCTATTCGGGGCCCCTCTACGCCGAAATCTGCCCGCGGTCCTTTTCTGTTCTGGTGCGTCCGGGCATGCGGCTGAACCAGATCCGTTTCCGGCAAGGCCAGGCGGTTTTGTCCGATGCAGACCTGACCGCTCTGCATGCGGAATCACCATTGGTCGATGGTCCGGCCGTCATTCAGGACGGTCTGGGGTTTTCGGTCGACCTGCGCCTGCCCAACACTGACCTTGTTGGCTATCGCGCGAAACCGCATACCGGCGTGATCGACCTTGACCGGATCGGCGAATACGACCCACAGGAATACTGGGAAGAGGTGCGTACCAAGGACGGGCGGATCATTCTGGATCCGGGCGCATTCTATATCCTGGTCAGCCGAGAGGCAGTTCACATCCCACCGATGTACGCGGCCGAAATGGCGCCCTATCTGGCGATGGTGGGCGAATTCCGGGTGCACTACGCGGGCTTTTTCGATCCGGGCTTCGGTCATGCCGAAGCCGGAGGCGCCGGGTCACGTGGAGTTCTGGAAGTTCGCTGTCACGAAGCGCCCTTCGTACTGGAGCATGGACAGGTCGTCGGGCGGCTGGTCTATGAGCGTATGGCCGAGATGCCGACACAGCTGTACGGCGCAGGAATTGCTTCGAACTATCAGGGCCAGGGCCTGAAATTATCGAAGCATTTCAAGTCCGCACAGTAAACCTCAGAACCGCATGAACCGCCGCATCTGGCGGGTCAGCTGCTTGGCCTGTTTCATGCTCGGGCTCTGTCCGCCTGCACTTTGCGCCATGCGCCGGTCGGTCTGAGGATCGCGCGCCTGGCTCTGTTGGCCCGGCTTGCGGGTCGCACGATCGGCAAGGTCAAAACCTTTGTCGACACCGCGCGTGACCAGCCTGCGCATGACTTGCCGAACGATCATGTCGATGATGCGGTTTGCGTTCATTTCGGTCTCCGTTCCTCTGCGCCGAACCTAACGGCGATATGCGCCGACAAATGGGCGACGCAATCAATCTTCCTCGAACAGTTCAGACTGATCTTCGTCACCCGTTTCATCTTCGTTGGCCTCGCCGATCGGCATCGCACCCGGCGGCGGCCGGTTTTCCAGCAAGCCAGCAGCGCGCAGTTCCTTAAGGCCCGGCAAGTCACGCGCGCTTTCCAGACCGAAATGGTCCAGGAATTGAGGCGTTACGACAAAGGTCACCGGACGGCCCGGCGTCATGCGGCGACGGCCCAGCCGGATCCACTCCATCTCCAGCAGCTGGTCGATGGTGCCCCGCGACACGGACACGCCGCGGATTTCTTCGATCTCGGCGCGGGTGCAGGGCTGATGATAGGCCACGATCGCCAGGGTCTCGATGGCGGCGCGGCTCAGCTTGCGGGTCTCGACCGTTTCCTTCTGCATCAGGAAGCCCAGATCGGGGGCCGTGCGGATGGCCCACGCCTCACCCACTTTGACCACGCGGACCCCGCGCCCTTCATAACGTTTCTGCAGCAGTTCCAGCGCTTGCGCGGCGTCGCAGCCATGCGGCATCCGCGCCTCAAGATCGGCCACTGTCACCGGCTCAGCGCTGGCGAACAGTACCGCCTCGACCATACGCTCCTGCTCAGCCAGCGGAGGCGCTTCGAACAGGGTGCCGGTGCCGTCGTCTTCGGGGGCGTCAGTCACGTTTGTCGGTCCTTCTGCGCAGTTGGATCGGAGCAAAGGTCTCGCTTTGCTTGATCTCCATATGTCCTTCCTTGACCAGTTCCAGCGAGGCCGCAAACGTCGCCGCCGTGGCCGAGCGCCGCCGCACCGGGTCAACGTCCCATCCGTCGGGCAGGTAAGTTTCCATGTCGGTCCAGGTTCCGGCAAATCCGATCAGCGGGCGCATCCGTTCCAGCGCCTGCTCCATCGTGAAAACGGCGTCGCGGTCCATCACGAAGGGCCGGAACTCGTCGCGGGTGCGGATGCGGGCATAGCCCTGCATCAAGTCCAGCAAGGTGGCGGAATAGGTGACCGTGCGGATGCGGGTGACATCCTCGCCCTGCCCGCGGCTGAAGAAATCGCGCCCCAACTGGTCGCGCGCCATCAGGCGGGCGGCCGCGTCGCGCATCGCCTGCAGGCGTTCCAGCTGAAAGGCCAGGTGAGCGGCCAGTTCCTCGCCCGTCGGCCCCTCTTCATCGGGGTCGGGCGGCAGCAGCAGCCGGGATTTCAGAAAGGCCAGCCACGCGGCCATCACCAGGTAGTCGGCGGCCAGTTCGATCCGGAGGGCGCGGGCCCGTTCGACAAAGGCCAGATATTGTTGCGCCAGCGCCAGAACCGAGATCTTGCGCAGATCGACCTTTTGCGTCCGCGACAGGGTCAGCAGCACGTCCAGCGGGCCTTCAAACCCGTCGACGTCCACGATCAGCGCCTCGGCGGCCAGCCGATCGGCGACCGAAACCGGGTCTTCGCTGAAAAGGTTATCCGTCATATACCTGCCCGCCCATCAGACGGGATAGTTCCGTCTCGGCGGCACGGATGTCAAGTTCCTTGGGCGATTGCCGCTGTGCCAGCGCCTTGTCTGCGCGGGCTTGTGCCGCCTCGGACATCTCGCCCGCAGCTTCCATGACCGTCGCCCTGTCGGCAAGCGAGCCGTTGCAGTGCAGCACAACATCGCATCCTGCGGCCAGCGCCTGACGTGACAGGTCGGCCAAAGACCCGCTGAGCGCCTTCATCGAGATGTCGTCGGTCATGATCAGGCCATCAAACCCGATCTGATCCCGGATCACAGCCATCATCTGCGGAGAGATCGTTGCCGGTCGTTCATCGAGCTGCTCAAAGACCAAATGGGCTGTCATGCCCATCGGCAGGTCGTTCAAGGCGCGAAACGGGGCAAAATCGGTCTGCAACAGATCGACCAACGGCGCATTGACGTGTGGCAGATCGAAATGGCTGTCCAAGGTCGCCCGCCCGTGGCCGGGAATATGCTTGACGATGGGCAACACGCCACCGTCCAAATGACCCTGCGCAACGGCCCGGCCGATTTTTGCGACCGTTGCAGCATCGCCACCGTAGCACCGGTTGCGCAAAAACGCGTGGGTGTCTGGACGCGCCAGATCCACCATCGGTGCGCAGTTGCTGTCGATCCCCATGGAATACAGTTCATGCGCGATCAGGCGGTGCCGCAGGTACATGGCCCGCTCGGCATGGTCGCCGGCACGTTCCGCATGATCCAATGGGGGCATCCATTGCCGGGCAAGTGGCGCGCGCAAACGTTGGACCCGTCCGCCTTCTTGATCGATGGTGATCGGACAGTTTCGGCCGACAGCCTCGCGAAAGTCGCCACACAAGGCACGGACCTGATCCGCGGTTTCGATGTTGCGGGCAAACAGAATGAACCCGAACGGGTTCATTTGGCGAAACAAGGCCTTTTCTTCGGGTGTCAATCGCAGCCCGGCCGCATCCGTGATCGTGGCGCCAAACCTCACCGCACGGCAACCGGGATACAGTCAGCGTCCTGTGCGACAAGGGCGGCGCAGAACTGGCGCGAGTCGCTCAGGTCATCGAACCCCAGGACCCGCAGACGGTAAAACGTGCGGCCTCCGCTTGAGGTTTTCTGGATAACCCTCTGCTTTCCATCCATATATTCGCCAAACCGACGATACAGCCTGTCCCATTCGGCCTGCGCGACCTCGGGGCTTTCAAACGCACCCAGCTGCGCCAGCCGGGTACCCTTGGTCAAGGTGTTCGGGTCGACATCCAACCCTACAGCAGCCTTGACCGCGGCGTTGATCGCGTCTTCGTTGACCGCAGGGCGCACAGCGGAAGCCGCGCGCGCCGGGCGGCGGATCGGACGCAGGGACCGGCGCACGCCCGGCAGGGCCGCGATTTCGGGATCCGGCAACTGAGCGGCGAGATCGGCCGGATCAATGGCTGGCTCGTCATCGGCCAAGTTCAGGGATGCAAGCTGCACACCCGCTTCGGTCTGCGGTGTCTCAACGGCAGGCGCGCCGGACAGTTCGGCCACCACGGCGTCAACTGCGCCTTGACGCAGTTCGGCCGCTTCCTGGTTCGAGATTTCTTGTTCGACAACATGCACGGCGGGGGTCGGCTTCAGCTCGCCCATCGCCACGTCTTCATCCGTCAGGGAAACGGGGCGCGGCGCAAGGATCAGCCGGTCGGCCGGAGGCGCCGCGGTTCCAACCGCCGCAACTGCATTGACCGCAAGACCCTGGTGATCGGCGGGTGTGCCCCCGGGAGTTTCCGGCTGCACCCGCATCGGCCCCTCGGCCGCGCGTACGACCGGTACGCCGCTCACATCGCGCATGACCAGCTTGTACCCCCAGATCGCGACGCCAGCGACAAGCGCCAGAGACGCGGCAGCACCCAGCAGGTTGACGACCCGCCCGAGGGCCGCGCCCGCCGGCACACCCTCAGCCTGGTCCATCATGTCGTCGGGAAATTCATACCCATCTTCGGGGTGGAACTGATTCGAGTAATGCGCGTGCTCGGGGCTGGTCTGCCCCGAGAAATCGTAACTGGTCATATCCGCCTCACTGCCCGTTTCGCGCCTGAAATTGGGGCGCGCGGGTCATTTCTTGCCTACCTCGGGCCGGCGGTTCGGGCAGTGTTGGTTACCGCATCTCCTGCGCCGGCGTGACACCAAGAATACCCAAGCCTGCTGAAATCACAACAGAAACGGCCCGGGCCAGCGCGATTTTTGCCTGGCTTGTTGCCGCGTCACCATCTTGCAGGAAGCGCAGCGACATTTCTTCGTTGCCCTTGTTCCACAATGCGTGGAAATCCCCTGCAAGTTCATACAGATAGAAGGCAACCCGATGTGGTTCATTGGTACGCGCAGCGATCTCGACCAGCCGTGGCCATTCGGCCAGCTTTTTGGCAACAACCAACTCGGCCGCGTGGTCGATCTTGCTCAGATCAGCAGCTTTGAGGGTTGCATCGTCCGCGGCAATGCCCGCTTCGGCGGCCCGGCGCAGCACGCTCATGACCCGGGCATGGGCGTATTGCACGTAGAACACGGGGTTCTCGCGGCTCTGCTCAAGCACCTTGTCGAAATCGAAGTCAAGCGGCGCATCGTTCTTGCGGGTCAGCATCACGAACCGGGTCACGTCCGGGCCGACCTGGTCAACCACATCACGTAGCGTGACGAAATTGCCGGCCCGCTTAGACATCTTGAACGGCTCACCGTTTTTCCACAGTTTCACCAACTGGGTCAGCTTGATGTCCAGCGGCACCTTGCCGTCTGACAGGGCCGAAACGGCGGCCTTCATCCGCTTGACGTAACCACCGTGATCTGCGCCGAACACGTCGATCAGCGCGTCGAATCCGCGGCTCACCTTGTCGTAGTGATAAGCGATGTCCGGGGCAAAATAAGTCCAGCTGCCGTCGGATTTCTTGACAGGGCGATCCACATCGTCGCCATGCGCGGTGGACTTGAACAGGGTCTGCTCGCGGGGTTCCCAGTCTTCGGGGGTTTTGCCCTTGGGCGGCTCAAGAACGCCTTCATAGATAAGACCCTTGTCGCTGAGCGACTTCAGTGCGGCCTCGATCTTGCCGGTTCCGTACAGCGACTTCTCCGAGAAGAACACGTCCATCTCGACGCCCAGCGCCTTCAGATCGGCGCGGATCAGATCCATCATCGCATCGGTTGCGAAAACGCGGACCTCGGCCAGCCATTCGCTTTCAGGCTTGTCCAGCAAGCTGTCGCCGTATTTTTCCTTCAACGCCTCGCCGATCGGTATCAGGTAGTCGCCCGGGTACAGGCCTTCGGCGATCTCCGGGCTCAGGCCGTTGGCCTCGCGGTACCGCTCGAACGCGGACCGGGCCAGAACATCGACCTGCGAGCCGCCATCGTTGATGTAATATTCGCGGGTCACGTCATGGCCGGAATAGGCCAACAGGCTGGCCAGCGCGTCGCCGAACACCGCGCCACGCGTGTGGCCCACATGCAGCGGTCCCGTGGGGTTGGCCGAGACGTATTCCACGTTCACCTTCAACCCCTGCCCCATGGTCGAGCGACCATAGTCCGTGCCCTGTTCCAACACCGCACCCAGAACGCCCTGCCAGACCGACGGAGCGAGCCGCAGGTTGAGAAAGCCCGGACCTGCAACCTCGGCACTCGTGATCCGCTCATCGGCGGCCAGTTTCGCGGCCAGCGCATCGGCAATGTCACGCGGCTTCATCTTGGCCGGCTTGGCCAACACCATCGCGGCATTGGTCGCCATGTCTCCATGGGCGGCGTCGCGCGGGGGTTCGACCGCAACGTTGTCAAAGCTCAGCCCCTCGGGCAGCGCGCCTTCGGACTGCATCTGCGTCAGCGCGTCCAGAACAAGGCCGCGGATCTCGGAGAACAGGTTCATTTCGGATGTCCTTTTGCTTGCGCAGCGGTTTACCACGCAAGGCGGCAAGGTCAATGCGGGCAAGCGGTCCAAACCAGCATTCGCAGCATGCAGCCCTAAACCTGCGGGGGCTGCGTGCCGGTCAGACGGGCATGATCCTGCAAGGCAAACCGATCGGTCATGCCCGCAATATAGTCTGATACGATCCGGGCCAGCGCGGTCTCGTCCGGCGCCGCTTCGATATCCGAATGCCAATGCCGAGGCATCTGGCGCGGGTCGCTCAGATAGATCGGGAACAGCTCCTCGACTACGCGACTGACCTTGGCGCGCACCTCCATGACGCTGGGCGCCCGGTACATGCGGGTGAACAGAAACGCCCGGATATCGTTGAGCTGCGCCCAAAGATCATCCGAGAAGCGGATAACAGGAGCCCCGAGGTGACGAACATCTTCGACTGTTTGCGCGCCCGATCTCTCCAAAACCTCGCGCGAGGTGTCGATTACATCCGAAACCATCACGCCGAACACCCGCCTCAGCGCCTCGTGACGACGCCGGTAGAAATCCAACCCGGGATACTTGCGATCCACCTCGGCATAACACTCCCGGACAATCGGCAATTGGGCGATTTCGTCGTCGGTAAAAAGTCCGGCCCGCAGACCGTCGAACAGGTCATGATTGTTGTAGGCGATGTCGTCGGACAGTGCCGCAACCTGCGCCTCCGCGCTGGCATGGGTGTGCAGTTCAAGGTCAAAATCGGCATTGCACTCGGCCAGCGCCCAGGGCAACTCGCCCGTAACCGGGCCGTTGTGCTTGGCGATGCCCTCAAGGCATTCCCATGTCAGGTTGCACCCGTCGAAATCCGCGTAATGCTGTTCCAGCTTGGTGACGATGCGGATCGCCTGGGCGTTGTGGTCGAAGCCCCCGTAGGGCGCCATCAGCGCATGCAGAGCGTCCTCGCCGGTATGGCCAAACGGCGTGTGGCCCAGATCATGCGCCAGGGCCACGGCCTCGGTCAGTTCGGGGTTCAGCCCCAATGCCCCCGAGATCGTGCGCGCGACCTGCGCCACCTCGATCGAATGGGTCAGGCGCGTGCGATAGCTGTCGCCCTCATGCTCGACAAAAACCTGTGTCTTGTGCTTAAGACGTCGGAACGCGCTGGCGTGTATGATCCTGTCCCGGTCCCGTTGAAAGCACGACCGGAAACTGCTTTCTTCCTCTGGCACCAGCCGCCCGCGCGCCCGGCCCGGATCGGCAGCAAATCCTGCTCGCTCCAATGGTCTTGTCCTTGTCGCCTGTCTCCGGGGTTTCTATATTGTAGACCAACGAGGAAATAAACCTTTGGAGCATGGCATGAATCTGCCTCCGAGAGTCACAGAACGCGCCTTCGAGAGGCTTGCCGAGATCGGCGCCGCCGACAACGGCAAGGCCCTGCGCATCGCCGTTGAAGGCGGAGGGTGTTCAGGCTTTCAGTACGAAATCGCATTGGACGAGCCCAAGGACGATGATCTGGTGCTGGAAGGCAAGGGCCAGAAGGTTGTCGTCGACGAAATTTCTTTGCCGTTCCTGGAAAATGCGACGATTGATTTCACGCAGGAACTGATCGGCGCCCGGTTCGTGATCGACAACCCCAACGCAACCTCTTCCTGTGGGTGCGGCACCTCTTTTTCGATGTGATCAATCGTGGGGGCGTTGCGCCCCCGTCCTCTGAATTTCTCTTTGATCTGCAGGAGCGCCCGCTGTCCCGCGATCAGGCCTTAGGGCGCGGGTTGACCGTGTTTGGCCCCACGCCCACTGGGCCAGTTCATCATGGCGTCATCCGTCCCCGAACGCCCCGGCACCCGCGGCAGACCTGACTGACACCTTGTGATGGCCTCCGTTCTGGGCGATAGGTTTCGGCAGAGCTTCGGAGGGACCGGGATGAAAATCGCAACATTCAACATCAACGGCATCAAGGCGCGGGCCGAGGCTCTGCCCCGCTGGTTGGACGAAGCCCAGCCCGATGTGGTCCTGCTGCAGGAAATCAAATCTGTCGACGAAAACTTTCCGCGCGAGATCTTTGAGGAACGCGGTTACAACGTCGAAACCCATGGTCAGAAAAGCTTCAACGGCGTGGCGATACTTTCGAAATATCCGCTGGAAGACGTCTCGCGCGGGCTGCCCGGGGATGAAGAGGACGAGCAGGCGCGATGGATCGAGGCAACCGTCATCGGCAAGCGGGCGCTGCGGATTTGCGGGCTTTATCTTCCCAACGGGAACCCTGCTCCGGGGCCGAAGTTCGACTACAAGCTTGCGTGGATGGAGCGGCTGTATGAGCGCGCCCGCGATCTTCTGGCCACGGAAGAGCCGGCCCTCATGGCCGGGGACTACAACATCATTCCGCAAGCCGAGGACGCGAAACGCCCGGAGGCCTGGCGCGAAGACGCCCTGTTTCGGCCGGAAAGCCGCGCGGCGTTTCGCAAGGTGCTGAACCTTGGCTTCACCGAAGCGTTCCGTGCGCGGACACAAGGCCCGGGCCACTATTCGTTTTGGGATTATCAGGCCGGCGCGTGGAACCGGAATGACGGCATTCGCATTGACCATTTCCTTCTGACACCGCAAGCGGCGGACCTGATGCGCGATTGCCAGATCGACGCCGCAGTGCGCGGACATGAAAAACCGTCCGATCACGTCCCTGTCTGGGTGGACCTCGACATCTGACCCGTCAGGCCGTCGGATCGTAGTCGTAGATCCAGTCGTATCGACGCGTCAGGCGCGGACCGATCAGGGCCAAGGCCGCCTGCGCCGCCAGACGTGCGGGACCGCGCAAATGAAAGTTCCGCGCGTTGGCACCGGCGGCTGCGACTACCTTGCGCGCGCGGGTTTTCCTCTTGCTTTCATAGGCTTCGAGTGCCCGGCGGACACCCGACTGTTCGTCAAAAGATCGGGCCAGGATCCAAGCATCCTCAAGCGCGAGGCACGCCCCTTGAGCCATAAACGGCAATGTGGGATGCGCGGCGTCCCCCAGAAGGACAACGCGACCATTCTGCCATTTCTGTGCCACGGGGCGCAGAAACAAAGCCCACAGGTGAACATCCTGCACCTGCGCAAGCGCGGCGCCGGCCGGACCGCCGAAATCGGAAAAACGGGCCCGCAGGTCCTCGGGGTCACCGCGCAGGCGCCAGCCCTCTTCCCGCCAGTCGGACCGCTCTTCTACCGCCACGATGTTCAACATGGACTGCTTTCGCAGCGGATAGGTCACGACATGACGCCCGGGGCCCATCGTCAGCGATGCCATGGGCTCGGCTTCGTGGTCGGTCCAGGGCACCGTTGCCCGCCACGCCACCTGATGCGTGAACGCGGGCGCTTCGGTTCCATTCAGGATGGGCCTGATACCGCTGCGCTCGCCATCCGCTGCAACGGCGAATTCCGCGCGCAGCCGGGTGCCATCCTGCAGCGCAACCTCGGCTTCGGCTGGATGCTTCCGAACATTGGTGACGCGGGCATTCAGCCTGATCGACACCCCGGCCCGCTCGGCCGCCTTTTGCAACACGTCCAGAAGGTCAGCGCGATGGAAATACCACGTGGGTCCGGCCGAAGGTGCCGGAAGGCGACTAACGACGCGGCCCCGCCGATAGTCGCGCAGAACAGTGCCGTGAGAGAGTTGTGCGACCCGACCGGGATCATCCACGACACCCAGCGCACGCAGGACCGCCATGCCGTTGGCGCTGATTTGCAGGCCGGCCCCGACCTCGGTCAAGGCCTCGGCCTGCTCGAGCACGGTCACCCGCGCACCGCGTTGCTGCAAGGCCAGCGCAGCGGCCATGCCGCCGATCCCGCCGCCGATGACACAGATTTGCAAACCGTCGATCTTCATGGCACCGGCCTAACGCAAAAAGGCCGGAGCCACAGGCCCCGGCGCATGTCTTTTTTGAAAGAACCCAGCGATCAATCGTCGCGGTGAACTTTTTCGCGACGCTCGTGACGCTCTTGCGCTTCCAGCGTCATGGTCGCGATCGGACGCGCATCCAGACGCTTGAGCGAGATCGGGTCGCCGGTTTTTTCGCAGTAACCGTATTCGCCCTCGTCGATCCGGCGCAGAGCCGCGTCGATCTTGGCAACCAGTTTGCGCTGACGGTCCCGGGTGCGCAGCTCCAGCGCACGGTCGGTTTCTTCGCTGGCGCGGTCTGCAACGTCGGGAATGTTACGGGTGCTGTCCTGCAGCCCCTCGATCGTGTCCCGGCTGCCTGCCAAAAGTTCGTGTTTCCAGTTCAGCAGCTTGCGGCGGAAATACTCAAGCTGGCGTTCATTCATGAAAGGTTCATCTTCGGCCGGACGATAGTCCTCCGGCAGAAAAACTTCCTGCTTCATATTGGCTCCCTCGGTATGGCCAGAAACGTCTTTTGCGGTCGTGTCGCCTGACATTTGGCACCCCCTTCTGCGCAGCGTTTAACTGACGGGACGGGGAATGTCACTATCCAAACGCAACCCCGACGCGCCGTTATGAGAACCGGTATAAATATGAGACTTTGGACACCAAATCGCTGCCATTCTGTGAAAGCGAAACGACCATTTTGCGGCAGAACACCCGCGAGCGGATGATGGAATCGGTGCGATTCGTCCCTCGCGCCCGTCGTTGGCAGCCCGCGACGCTGCGGCCCGGCTTGTCATTCGGCCCCGCCCTAGGTAACCCGGTTCCCGTCTCCTGTTGCTGCGACCATCATACGAGGGCCCCATGACCGCACGTTTCAAAGGCACAGCCGAATACGTTGCCACCGACGACCTGACCATTGCCGTAAACGCAGCCGTCACGCTGGAACGACCGCTGCTGGTCAAGGGTGAGCCCGGAACGGGCAAAACCGAACTGGCCAAACAGGTCGCCGGCGCGCTGGGTCTCAGGATGATCGAGTGGAACGTCAAGTCGACCACCCGCGCGCAGCAGGGTCTTTACGAATATGACGCCGTCAGCCGTCTGCGCGACAGCCAGCTGGGCGACGAACGTGTGCACGACGTTTCGAACTATATCCGCAAAGGCAAGCTGTGGCAGGCCTTCGACGCCGATGAAAAGGTCGTGCTGTTGATCGACGAGATCGACAAAGCCGATATCGAGTTCCCCAACGACCTGCTGCAGGAGCTCGACAAGATGGAGTTCCATGTCTACGAGACCGGCGAAACGATCCGGGCCAAACACCGCCCAATCGTGATCATCACCTCGAACAATGAAAAGGAACTGCCAGACGCTTTCCTGCGCCGATGTTTCTTCCACTACATCCGCTTCCCCGACGAGGCTACGATGCGTCGCATCGTCGAAGTGCATCACCCAGGCATCAAAGAGGCGTTGCTGACCACCGCCCTGACCCAGTTCTACGAAATTCGCGAGACGCAGGGGCTGAAGAAAAAACCCTCGACCTCCGAGGTGCTGGACTGGCTCAAGCTGCTCCTGGCTGAGGATCTGGATGCCGAGGACCTGAAACGCGACGGGGTAAATGCCCTGCCCAAGCTGCACGGAGCACTGCTAAAGAACGAGCAGGACGTGCATCTGTTCGAACGGCTGGCCTTCATGGCGCGCGCCAAGCGCTGAAGCCCGCCCATTCATGAATACTTGGTGATCACGGCTTGCCTTGCGGCAAGCCTGATGCCAGCATTGCTGCAACAAAGATCAAAGAACACGACACCGAGCACGCTGAAGAGCAGGACCGCCCGAATTGACCCAAGCGCCGCGCATTCGCCCCCTCAAGCCCGAAGACCGGCCGAGCTGGGACTTGTTGTGGCGGGCATATCTTGAATTCTACGAAACGGTCTTGCCCGACGAGGTCTACGACAGCACGTTTGCGCGCCTGCTGGGGGATGATCCGCGGGACTTTTCATGCCTTGTGGCCGAGTTGGACGGCGAACTGATCGGGCTGACCCACTTCCTGTTTCACCGCCATGCTTGGAAGATCGAAAACGTCTGCTATCTGCAGGATCTCTATGCCAGCCCGCATGTACGCGGCACCGGTGTCGGTCGAGCGTTGATCGAGGCCGTCTATGCCGAAGCCGATCGAAAAGGCGCGCCCGATGTCTATTGGTTGACGCAAGAGTTCAACCATACGGCGCGCCAGCTTTATGACCGCGTCGGCCAACTGACGCCTTTCCTCAAGTATCGGCGTCCATGAAACGTCTTGCTGGCATATTTCTTGGCTTTGTCCTTGCCGGCTGCAGTTCGGTCGACCGGATTGAGTTGCCCGATGAAATCAAGGTGACCGAGGCCGCGGCACCGGTGACTCAGGCTTTCGGCACGCCACGTCCTTTCCCGCCGGCCCGGTCGAATACGAACATCGCGGCGGATTTCGTGGAGCTGCATTTCTCGCTGGAAAGTGGCACTGCCCTGCCGGTGTTCACGCGGTTCGAGGGTCCGATCACAGTTCGGCTGACGGGCGCCCCTGCCCCCACGATGCAATCCGACCTGACGCGTCTGCTGACCAGACTGCAGCGCGAAGCCCGGATCGACATCCGCCAGATCAACGATGGGCAGGCCAACATCACGATCGAAGCAGTGACCCAGCGCCAGATCCAGCGGCTGCTGCCGCAGGCCGCGTGTTTCGTCGTGCCCAACGCGTCCAGCCTCGAGGAATACAATCGCGACAAGCGCAAGACCAAAAGCAGTTGGCGCGCACTGCGCAGCCGCGAGCGATTGGCGATCTTCATTCCCAACGATGTCAGCCCCCAGGAAATGCGGGATTGCCTTCACGAAGAACTTGCACAGGCGATCGGGCCTCTGAACGACATGTACCGCCTGCCGGATTCGGTCTTCAACGACGATAATTTCCACACTGTCCTGACCGGGTTCGACATGCTGATCCTGCGCGCGACCTATATGCCGGAGCTTCAGACCGGCATGACCCGGGAACAGGTGGCCCAGGTCATACCCGGGGTCATCGCCCGCCTGAACCCGCGCGGTGCCAATCTGCCCGTCCAGCCAATCTCGGAGACCCCGCGTGAATGGATCGACGCCGTGCAACTGGCGGTCGGCAAGGGCCGAGCCTCGCCGCGGCAAATGCGGGCCATCGACCGCGCGATGCGGATCGGCCGAGAGCAAGGTTGGACCGATCACCGCCGGGCGTACCCCCATTATCTGAAGGCCCGTTTGGGTGAATTCGACGCCCCCGAGGAAGCGCAGCGCGAATATGCCATCGCTCTGCAATACCTGCGCGCGACCCCCGGAACCGAGCTTCAGCGCGCGCATATCTCGGTTCAGACGGCGGCCTATGCCCTGACCCAAGGGCGCGGCCCCGCAGCCCTGCCGGACCTCGACCGGGCCATCGCGACGATGACGCGGGCCGAAAACGCCTCGATGTTGGCGACGCTGCTGCTGCTGAAGGCCGAGGCCTTGAAGCAGGCCGGCAAACCCGAACAGGCACGCTCCGTCAGGCTGGACAGTCTGGGGTGGGCGCGCTACGGGTTTGGCTCGGAATTGGTGGTCAGCTCGTTGATGCAGGACGTCGCACTGGGGGCCCCATAACATCGCAAAAGGCGGATGACTAACACATGCTAGTGGTTGTGGGAATGGCGGTCCTGGGGGCGGCTCTGGGCGCGCTGACGGCACGAAAACGCAAAGGCAGCGGCGCGGATATCGCCCAGTATGCGGCCGGCTACGGCATTGCATTTGCATTGGCGGGACTGGCCATTTCGCTTGTTCTGGTGCGGGTGATAGGCTGAGCCGATGTTCATCCCCTTTTTCGAAAACCTCAGAAAAGCAGGCATCCCCGTCTCGTTGCGGGAATACCTGACTTTTCTGGAGGGGATGAAAAAGGGGCTGGCCACCTACGACATCGAGGCGTTCTACTACCTCGCCCGTGTCTCGATGGTGAAGGACGAGCGCAACATCGACAAGTTCGATCGCGCCTTTGCCGCCAGCTTCGAAGGGCTGTCCGAGATCACCTTCGATCAGGTGCTCGAGGCCGTGGACATCCCGGCCGAGTGGCTGGCCAAGATGGCCGAGAAGCACCTGTCAGACGAGGAAAAGGCCGAGATCGAAGCGCTTGGCGGTTTCGACAAGCTGATGGAGACGCTGCGCGAGCGGCTGAAGGATCAGCAAGGCCGCCACCAGGGCGGCAACAAGTGGATCGGAACGGCGGGCACCTCGCCCTTCGGCGCTTACGGCTACAATCCCGAGGGCGTGCGCATCGGCCAGAAGGAAAGCCGCCACCAGCGTGCGGTCAAGGTCTGGGATAAGCGCGAGTTCCGCAATCTGGACGACACGGTCGAACTTGGCACCCGCAACATCAAGGTCGCGCTGAAACGCCTGCGCCGCTGGGCCCGTGAGGGCGCCGCCGAAGAACTGGACCTCGACGGCACCATCCGCGCCACGGCCGAGCACGGATACCTGGACGTCAAGACCCGGCCCGAACGGCACAATGCGGTCAAGGTGCTGCTGTTTCTCGATGTGGGCGGCTCGATGGACCCGCATATCAAGGTGGTCGAGGAATTGTTCTCGGCCGCGCGGTCCGAGTTCAAGCACCTGGAATATTTCTATTTCCACAACTGCCTGTACGAAGGCGTCTGGCGCGACAATCGCCGCCGGTGGGATGCGCAGACCCCCACGCATGAGGTGCTGCGGACCTACGGCCCCGACTACAAGTGCATCTTCGTGGGTGATGCGTCGATGTCGCCTTACGAGATCGCCTATCCCGGCGGCGCCAACGAGCACTGGAACGCCGAGGCCGGGCAGGTCTGGCTGCAGCGCGCGCGCGAACAGTGGACGTCGAACCTGTGGATCAACCCGGTGCCCGAGAAATACTGGGAATACACCCATTCCATCGGCATGATCCGCGAGATCTTCGAAGACCGGATGGTGCCGATGACGCTGGCCGGGCTGGAACGCGGCATGCGCGAGCTGACGCGATAGCGCCAGCCCGGCTTTGCTTTTATCCGGCGATTGCCTGAATTCCCAGGAACAGCAGACCTGACAGCAGGGCCGCCGCGGGCACGGTGATCACCCAGGCCGCGATGATCGTCAGGAAATGCGACCGGCGCACCAGCTTGCGGCGGCGGCGCTCTTCGGGGGCCAACACCGGGCGTTCCGGCACAGCGCCGCGCGCCTTGATCAGGCGCCGCTCGGCGTCCCATTCCCGGAAGAACCCGACACCGAACACTGCGCCCACGGCGATGTGGGTCGAACTGACCGGCAGGCCAAGCCAGCTGGCCACGATCACGGTGATCGCCGCCGACAGCGCCACACAATAGGCGCGCATCGGGTTCAGCTTGGTGATCTGGCTGCCGACCACCCGGATCAGCTTGGGCCCGAACAAGAACAGACCGAACGAAATGCCGAAGGCGCCGATGATCATGACCCAGGGCGGAATGTTCACCGCATGGGTGAAATCACCCACCGCCGAAGCCTGAACGATGGCGGCCAGAGGTCCGACGGCATTTGCCACGTCATTGGCCCCATGCGCAAAGCTGAGCAGCGCCGCCGAAATGATCAGCGGGATGCCGAACAGGATCTTCAGCGACTTGTTGCGGTTCTCCAGCCCTTCGGCCTGACGGCGAATGACAGGAATCGTCGCCATCCAGATCAGCACTCCGCTGACCAGACCGATCACCAGGGCCGTCTGCAGGTTGATCTTGAACAGATGTTTCAGGCCTTTCAGCGCAAGGTACGAGGCAAACGCCCCGGCCATGATGCCGACCAGAACTGGAACCCATTTGCGCGCAGCGGCGATCTTGTCGTCCTGGTAGATGATCCGCGCCTTGATGAACCACAGGAATCCGGCGGCGATGATGCCGCCCAGAAGCGGCGAGATGACCCAGCTTGCAGCGATCTGGCTCATCTTGACCCAGCTGACCGCGCCGAACCCCGCCGCCGCGATCCCTGCCCCCATGACGCCCCCCACGACCGAATGCGTGGTCGAGACCGGAGCGCCAACCCAGGTGGCCAGGTTGATCCAAAGCGCAGCAGACAACAGCGCGGCCATCATGGCCCAGATGAAGACGGTTGCCGTTCCCATGCTTTCGGTATTGATGATGCCCTTGGCGATGGTCGAGACCACATCTCCACCCGCGATCAGGGCGCCGGCGCTTTCGAAAACTGCGGCAATCGCGATGGCGCCGCCCATGGTCAGGGTGTTCGCGCCCACCGCCGGGGCCATGTTGTTGGCCACATCGTTCGCCCCGATGTTGAGCGCCATGTAGGCTCCGAACATGGCCGCAATCACGACGATCATCGTGTTGCTGGCCTGTCCGAACAACAAAGCAGCCGTGATCCCGGCGATCACGATGAACACGAAGGCGATTCCCGATCCGACGAACGGCCGCCCGACCTGCGCCGTTGCAACCTCGAGGCGGGAAAACCGCCGCAGGTCACGATCCAGTGTTTCAAGGTGCCGGGCTTCTAAATCATTGTTGGCCATTTGTCCCTCTTGCATAGCGCGCGCTCGCACAGCGTGCGCCGTGCCCTAGAAGGCTTTTGCCTTCATTTCAACCTTTGAAATATGGAAACTGCGATCTGACGCCGCGCGATTTCCGTCTCACGAACTGCCCCAGGTCGCCCATGTTGCCCGAAAGTGATGAGGAACGACTTGCCCCCGCATCCCGATCCGCCCATATCTGAGATATGTTGCGTCTGACCCCAATTCTGCTGGCGATCGCCTATGCCATTGTGATGTATCGGATTTCCGTCTGGCGCACCCATCGCGAGCTGGATGCGAAGTCGACCGAACTGGCTGATCCCGAGTTGAAGCGTATGACCGACCGCCTGGCCGCCGCCTTGGATGTGGCGCGCGTGCCGGTCTATATCTATGAAATCGACCCGGTGAACGGGCTGGCCGCACCGGACGGGCGCATTTTCATCACCCGAGGCTTCTATCGCAAGTTCCGCAACGGCGAGGTCTCAGCCGAGGAGATGGCCAGCGTCATCGCGCACGAGCTGGGACATGTTGCGCTGGGCCACGCCCGGCGGCGGATGATCGATTTTTCCGGTCAGAACGCGATGCGGGCGGCGCTGATGATGCTGCTCAACCGGTTCATTCCCTTCATCGGCGCGTGGATCGCAAATGCGCTGACCGCGCTGCTGGCCTCGCGCCTGTCGCGGGCGGACGAATACGAGGCGGACGAATACGCAGCCGCCCTGCTGACCAAGGCCGGAATCGGGATCGGACCGCAGAAATCCCTGTTTCACAAGCTTGAGGATCTGACCCAGCAGCGGGCGGGCGTGGTTCCGGCCTGGCTGATGAGCCATCCCAAGACGGACGAGCGGATTGCCGCGCTGGAGGCCCTTGAACAACGTTGGGAGCGTGGCTGAGGGTCAGAGTGCGAGAGGCCACACTCTCGCGATATTTGGAGCCAGGGGAAGAGGTCAGGCCGCCAAAGCCTTGCCGAGACGCGGCAGGCGGGCTTTTTTCATCAATGCGCGCAGAGTCCATCTGTCGCCCGACAGACGGTTGGCTTCGGTCAGGACCGATTGAGCCATCTCTTCGACACTGCTCGGGTCACTCTGCCAGATGCCGTGAAGGAAGCTGTCGGGGTCGATACGCGCAAGGCCCTCTTCCGCCAGAATATTCCTTGGAAAGTCTTTGGCATTCACGGTGATGATCGTGTCGGCCGAAGCGGCGACTGCGGTGGCCAGCACATGGGTGTCGGCCGGATCGGGCAGCCAGAGTCGCTGTTCGAGGCCGGGTGCCTCGGGGCGTTCGGCCTGCGGCCAATGTGCCTGCACCAGCGCGATTTCGGCCCGGGCCTGCGCCTCGCCCTCGGGTCCGAGTTTGCGGGCGGCGCGGGCCCATTCCTCGAGGATGCGAGCCGACCAGAGCGGGGTGAAATGGCCCCGCGTGGCCACGCCCAGCAGCATCTCGCGCATCACCGTCGGATAGATGACGCAAGTGTCGAGAACCGCCTTCACAGCCGGTAGAACACGGATTTCAGATAGCCGCTCTCGGCCAGCTGCGGCAGTTGCGGATGGTCGTGTCCGGCAAAGCCGGTGTGGATCATCTGCGCCTGACGCCCGGCCCGACCGATACCGCGGGCACAGGCCTCGCGAAAGCGGGTCAGGTCGGCGGCATGCGAGCAGGAACACAGGCCCAGATACCCCCCCGGTTTGACAAGCGGCGCGGCCAGGCGGGCGATCCGCTCATAGGCCCGCAGCCCGGCATCCAGCGCCTGTTTCGACGGCGCAAAGGCCGGCGGATCGCAGATGACCACGTCGAACTGCGCACCGTCCTCACCCAGCTGGGTCAGAACGTCGAAGGCATCGCCCTGTCGGGTTTCAAAGCGGTCACCGAAGTCCGATGCGGCGGCGCCCTGCTCGGCCAGAGTCAACGCGGCGGCCGAGCCATCGACCGACAGCGCATGATCTGCCCCACCGGCCAGCATGGCCAGGCCAAATCCGCCCACGTGGCTGAACACGTCCAGCACATGCGCGCCGGGGCCCGTCAGCCGGGCGGCAAAAGCGTGGTTGGGGCGCTGGTCGTAGAACAGCCCGGTTTTCTGGCCCCCGGTCAGGTCGGCCATGTAGGTCGCGCCATTCATCGGGACGGGCAACGGAGCATCGGGCGCGGTGCCGCGCAGTGTCTGGTTCACGTCATCCAGACCTTCCAGCCCGCGGGTGCGGCCCGAGGCGTTCTTGAGCACGGTCGTCACCCCCGTCACCGAGACCAGCGCGTCGGTCAGAAGGTCCAGATGCGCCTCGGCCCAGGCGGCGTTGGGCTGGATCACGCAGGCATCGCCAAAGCGGTCGATGATGACACCGGGAAAACCGTCGGCCTCGGCATGGACCAGCCGGTAGAAGGGCGCATCGAACAGCCGTTCGCGCAGGTCGAGCGCGCGGCGCAGGCGGGTTTCGAACCACCCGGCGTCCAGCTGTGCCGACAGGTCACGATCCAACACCCGGCACATGATCTTGGAATCCGGGTTCACTGCAACCAACGCGATCGGGGCGCGTTTGTCATCCTCTAGCACGGCCAGCGCACCAGGCGCGATCTTGCGGGTGCGCCGGTCGGTAACGATGTCATTGGCATAGACCCAAGGAAAGCCGTGGCGCAGACCGCGCGCATTGGCTTTGGGTTTCAAACGGATTCTGGGGCGGTCGGGCATGTCGGCATGGGTCATGGCGCCCTCATAGTCGCGATTGCGCGGGCAGAAAAGCCCCTCTGGCTATCCGTCAGCGTTGGCGCGCCCGCCAGCCGCCGCGCCGGCGCGGAGCCTGCGCGGTGTCCAGCCCTTCGCGCAGAACCTGTGTCATGGGATGGTCGGCATCCTGTGCGGTATAGACAGCATGCAACTCGGTCAGCGCCTGCTTCTGGTCGCGCCCGTCCGGCAGGCTGAGCGCCCAGTCCAAAAAGATGCTGCGACACTCGGGCAGCGTGATTCCGTCGATGCGATAGGCCTCGCGAATCAGGCCCTTGGGGTCGTTCGGGTCGTCACTGCGCGCCATCCGCACTCTCCTCGATCACCGCGCCGATCACTTCGGCTGCGGCAGCATAGCTGTCCTGCAAGGCGGACTGTAACTGCTCGACCTGCTCGAACCCGGTCGCCCGGCACAGAAAGGCCGTGCCCCCCTGCCCGATCTTGTCGGCCTCGATCACCTTGCCCGACAGTAGCCGCGCCGCGCATTGCACCGACCAGCATAGATCATATGCGTCCTTCAACACCTGCGCCTGAGCGACATCCAAGAGACCCGCAGCGACCGCTCCGTCCAGGCCCGAGTCGACGTCGCGCCGTGGCGCGCCGGACAACAGTGCGCCGGTTTCGGCCATCAGTTCGATATCCAGCAGACGGCCGGGGCCATTCTTGACATCCCAGACACCGGCGGGAGATTTCGCGGCCGCGAGGCGTGCGCGCATGTCGGACACTTCGCGCAGGACCTGATCCTTGTCGCGCGGGCGAGACAGGAACTGCGTGCGGAAAGCTTCGAAATCGTCGGCCAGATCCGTGTTGCCTGCAACTGCGCGCGCGCGGGTCAGGGCCAGATGCTCCCAAACCCAGGCTTCCTCTTGTTGGTAATGAGTGAAGCTGGCCCAGCTTGTGGCGACTGGCCCCTGATTGCCGGACGGCCGCAGTCGCATGTCGACCTCGTACAACCGTCCTTGCGCCATCGGCGCCGACAGGGCGGTAATCAGCGCCTGTGTAAAGCGCGCATAGTAGGTGCGCGTGGCCAGTGGCTTGGGGCCGTCGGACATGTCCACCGCTTGCGGGTCGTAGATCACTATCATGTCCAGATCGGATTGCGAGTTCAGCCGAGCGGCCCCCAACGACCCCATGCCCAGCACCACAGCGCCACGCCCTGGGGGGGAGCCGTGCTTCTGCGCAAACTGCCGCTCTACGCAGGGTAAGATCGCGGCGATGACAGCCTGCGCGAGGTCCGCGTATTGCCGCCCCGCCTGCAACCCGTCGATCAGACCGCGCAGGTGGTGCACACCGATACGGAAATGCCATTCCTTGCACCAGCGTCGGGCCAGATCCAACTGCGTTTCATAGTCAGATTCAGCTGCCAGCGCGTTGGACAGTTCAGCCTGCAAGGCGGACTGACCGGGCCAATCGGCAAAGAAGCTGCCACCGATCACCGCGTCGAACACCTGAGCATTGCGCGACAGATGCGCGGCCAGCGCGTGCGAGGTGCCGACGATATCGACCAGCAGGTCGATCAGATGCGGGTTGGCTTCGAACAGGGAAAACAGCTGCACACCGGCGGGCAAACCGGCAAGAAACCCATCCAGCGCCAGCAGCGCCTCGTCGGGGCGGGCGGTCTTGGCCAGCCGGGCCAGCAACTCGGGCTTGAGCCGCTCGAAAATGCGCGCGCCGCGTTGCGAACGCAGCGCGGGATAGGTTGTCCACCGGGCCAGAACGCCGGCGTCGAACTCGACCGGGGGCGCTGCGGTCGGCGCGGGACCGGCGCCAGGCGCGAAAAAGCCCTCGGTCAGCTCGTGCACCTCGGTCAGGCGGCGGGTCAGATCGGCTGTCAGGTCGGCGCTGGTGGTGCCCATCAAGCAGGCGATGCGCTCGATCCCGTCGGGCGACTGCGGCACCTTGTGGGTCTGCGCGTCATGCACCATCTGGATGCGGTGCTCGACCTCGCGATGGGCGCGGTAATGGTCGGTCAGCTTGTCGGACACGTCCTGCGGCACCCAGTCCTTGGCCGCCAGCGCCGCCAGCCCTGGCACCGTGCCGCGCACCCGCAGTTCGGGGTCACGGCCCCCGGCGATCAATTGCCGGGTCTGGGTAAAGAACTCGATTTCGCGAATGCCGCCCTGCCCCAGCTTCATGTCATGGCCGGGGATCGTCAGAGCCCCACCGGTGCCCTTGTTCTCGCGAATGCGCAGGCGCATGTCGTGGGCGTCCTGGATGGCGGCGAAATCCAGATGGCGGCGCCAGACAAAGGGCCGCAGGGTTTCCAGAAACCGCTGCCCGGCGGCGATGTCGCCGGCGCAAGGGCGGGCCTTGATATAGGCGGCACGCTCCCATGTGCGGCCCAGGCTTTCGTAATAGCGCTCGGCCGCCTCGGTCGCCATGCAGACGGGGGTGACCGCGGGATCGGGGCGCAGGCGCAGATCGGTGCGGAACACATAGCCATCTGCCGTCTTGTCGCTGAGCGTGGCGCAGAAATTGCGCGTGGCCCGCACCATGCCCTGCCGCGCCTCATAGAAATCGTCGGGATCGTACCGGGTTTCGTCGAACAGCACGATCAGGTCGATATCCGAGCTGTAGTTTAGTTCGTGCGCACCCATCTTGCCCATCGCCAGGATCACCATCCCGGCGGCGGTCTCGACGTCGTCTTCGGTCATGCCGGGCAGCTTCTTGCGCCGGATCAGCGCCGCGATCTCGGCCTTGGCCGCGATGTCCACGGCAAGCGCCGCGAAGTCGGTCAGCGCCGCCGTGACTTGCTCGAGGTTCCAGGCTCCGGAAAGGTCGGCGAGGGCCGTGAGCAAGGCAAGCCGATGCTTGGCCAGCCTCAGACCCGGTTTCAACTGGTCAGGAGCCAACGCGCGCGCGTCGTCCATGATCTGCGCAAGGGCGTACTGCGGCCGATCCAGCGCCGGGGCCAGCCAATTGCGCTCACGGTCGATCAAGCTCTTGAGGTACGGGCTGCTGCCTGCGGCACCGGTCACCAGTTCGGACTGATCAGCGGTCAGATCCGGCACTGCGGCGCAGGCCTCTCGCCCCAATTCGGGGTCGTAGGGTCGCGGGACGCGGTGGATGGCAAGACTGTCGGTCATGGGCGAATTCCGGTCAGTTAACGTTGACCGGAGTGTCCTGGCTGAAGGTATTGATCCAGCCATCATCCCGGCGTTCCCACAACGAAGAGATCAGCATCGCCTCGCGCGCGGACGCACCCGGCCGCCGATAGTCCGCCCGGTAGGACAACAGGACGATATCCGCGGTCAGAACGCGCATTTGCGCCGCGCTCAACTCATATGACTCCATTGTCGGGCTGTCTGCGAACTGACCCACATGATCGTCGCGATTGGCGAAACCGGATGGGTAGACGCCCAGAAAATCGGCGCTCAGCAACGCCCGGTCCGCCTGCGCATCACCCTCGACCAAAGCGGTCCAGACCTGCTGCTCCAGGTTCAGGATTTCTTCAAGCGTCGGGGCGGGCTTGTCGTCGTGCGTGTTCATGCCCGCACGTTGCGCAGGATCGGAACTGCCGTCAACCGGGGCACTAAATGTAAATCTTTTTCACATCACCCCTTGCATCCGGGCCGGGCCACCCCATCTAGATCAATGTGAACACAATTTACATCGACCTGGAGAGCCCAAATGACCGCATTGTCCGAACACGCCGTCCCCCGCAACCCGGGATGGTTGCACCGTGCAGAGGCCTGGCTTGACGACAAGGGCAAAGGCGCCTGGATCGCTGCCATGGTCCTTGGTTTCATCTTCTTCTGGCCCGTTGGCCTGGCCCTTCTGGCCTATATGATCTGGAGCAAACGCATGTTTAGCAAATCCTGCAGCCGCCGCCATTCCTGGCACAGTCACATGAGCGCGATGAAGCCCTCGGGCAACAGCGCATTCGACGCCTACAAGGCCGACACGCTGGCCCGCCTGGAACGGGAACAAAAGGATTTCGAAGCCTTCCTGCACCGCCTGCGCGAAGCCAAGGACAAGGCCGAGTTCGACCAGTTCATGAACGAACGCGCTCAGGAGAACACGGCGGACGACAAGGACGAAACCGCCTGATACCCTACAGCCCTGCCCCTCTCTGTGGGACAGGGCAAACCTCAACAACCGACCGGAAATTCCTTCATGTCTCATCTGCCCGACCCGGATCGTCAGCCGGACTTCTACAAATCCGTGGCGATCAAACGTTTCTTCGCGTGGCTGTTTGATATCGCCTTCATTTCGCTGCTGTGCACGGTTGCCATTCTGCTGACCTTCGGCATGGGCCTGTTCGTCATCGCGCTGATCTATGCGGTCGTCAGTTTCATCTACCGTGTCGTCACCATCGCAAACGGGTCTGCCACGCTGGGTATGCGCTTTATGGGGATCGAGCTGCGCGACGCATTTGGCGAACGCATGGATACCGGCAAGGCCGTCGCGCATACAGCCGGTTACTTTGTCAGCATGGCGTTTCCGATCCTGCAGATCATCTCGGTCATCATGATGCTGACCAGTGCCCGCAACCAGGGCCTGACCGATGCCTTCCTCGGCACCGTAATGCTGAACCAGCGCGCCTGACACGGCCCGTTTCTGGGACTTGGCGACCCCAGAAACGGTTGCTATCATCGGCCCCGAGGAAACACGGGGCCTTCATGCGACACACGCTGCCGATTGCGCCGCAGTTCTATGTGACTGCACCACAGCCCTGCCCTTATCTCGAGGGCAGGATCGAGCGTAAGCTGTTCACCGCCCTGCAGGGCGAAGGCGCGGATCAGCTGAACAACTCTCTGTCGCAGCAGGGTTTTCGCAGGTCTCAAAACGTTCTGTACCGGCCCTCTTGCACCGATTGTGCGGCCTGCCTGTCGGCCCGGATCGACGTCTCGGCCTTTTCTCCGACCAAAAGCCAGAAACGCGCGGCGCGGCGCAATGCGCACCTTCAGCGACGCGCGACCTCACCTTGGGCCACCGACGACCAGTACGAGCTGTTTCGGCGGTACCTGGACACACGGCACGCTGATGGCGGCATGGCGGATATGGACGTGTTCGAATTCGCCGCGATGATCGAAGAGACCCCGATCCGCAGCCGCGTCGTTGAATATGCCGACCCCAAAACCGGAAACCTGATCGCCGTCAGCCTGACCGATGTTCTGGATGACGGGTTGAGCATGGTCTATTCGTTCTATGACCCGAACCAGCCGCAAAGCTCGCTGGGAACCTATATGATCCTCGATCATATCGACATCGCGCGCGAGGCCGGGCTGCCATATGTATATCTGGGCTATTGGGTCCCCGGCAGCCCCAAGATGGGCTACAAGGTGAAATTCGCCGGGCTCGAGGTCTATGTGAAAGGCGGGTGGCAGCGTGTGGACGACCCGGAGGCGTTCACCGACTCAACGCATCACCCGCTTTCGACGGCTCCGATTGCCGAGCAGGTCGCGAATATCCAACTTCCCGATCGCCACCCTACCAAAGGTTGAATTCCGATGCAGCAAGGTTTGCACGCCGTCACCTTGGTGGTGCCGGACTATGATGACGCGATCGCGTTCTACACCAAGACGCTTCGGTTCCGGCTGACCCAGGAAATCGATCTGGGCGAAGGCAAACGATGGGTTTTGGTTACGCCCCCCGGCAGCGATGGGGCAGCTCTGCTGTTGGCCAAGGCTGACGGAGACAGCCAACGGGCCGCAATCGGTAATCAGACCGGAGGTCGTGTCGGGTTTTTCCTCAGAACCGATGATTTCGCCCGCGATCACGCAGACATGCTGGCCAACGGGGTCCGGTTCGAGGAAGAGCCCCGCCATGAACCCTATGGCATCGTTGCCGTCTGGCAGGATCCGTTCGGGAACCGTTGGGACCTGATCCAGTTCACCTGACAACCGGCGTCAGCCGGGACCAAAGCAAAGGGGGCCTCGCGGCCCCCTTTTCAGTTGGATAACGCCATCACCGATCAGTTCGGGATCAGGTCCGGCACGATCGTCACAATCGACGGGAAGAACCACAGAATTCCGATGCCCACCACCTGGATCAGCACGAAGGGGATGATCCCGCGGTAGATATGGCCCGTCGTTACCTCTTTCGGCGCCACGCCGCGCAGATAGAACAGCGCAAAGCCAAATGGCGGCGTCAGGAACGAGGTCTGCAGGTTCACCGCCACCATGATCGTCACCCATTTCGGGTCGAACGACCCGCCATAGATCACCGGACCCACGATCGGGATCACGATGTAGATGATCTCGAGGAAGTCCAGCACGAAGCCAAGGATGAACAGCACCAGCATCACGATCAGGAAGACCGTGAACTCGTTGTCAAAGCTCTTCAGGAACTGCTGGATGTAGTGTTCCCCGCCGAACGAGATCACCACCAGGTTCAGCAGCTGCGAGCCGATCAGGATGGTGAAGACCATCGAAGTCACCTTGGCGGTTTCCCGCACCACCGGTGTCAGAACACCGCTGGCATACAGCACCCAGCAAGCGAACAGCAGGCCGAACAGCGCATAGAGGTAGGTGGCATAGGCCAGGATGAACGCAATCCAGGTCTCGACGCTTACATCGCCTTGGTTCACGCGGAGGTCAAAGTTGACACCCAGCAGAAGGCAGATGATGACGGCGAAGGTGGACCAGATGATCACTTTGCCCGACCGCCCCTGATCTTGCAGTTTGCGATAGGCCGCCAGCATGATGGCCCCGCCTGCCCCCAGCGCTGCGGCCGGAGTCGGGTTGGTCACACCACCCAGGATCGATCCCAGAACCGCGATGATCAGAACCAGCGGCGGGAATACCACGCGGATCAGATCATTGGTCGCACAGCGCGCCGCCGCTTCCTTGCAGCCATACATGGCAAGCCCGAAAGGCAGCGCCAGCAGCAGGAAGGTGGCCCCCGACGAGGTGGTCGGCGCAATCAGCAGCACATCGACCAACAGCATCAGGATCAGCCCGATTGCACCCACGATCAGTGGCTGCGGCGATTGCGAAGGCGCGATACCGCGGCCCAGAACCAGCGTCAGACCCAGCAGCACGACCATGACCGCAACACCGGTGCCGATCGGGGCGGCAGCCGCAATCTTGGCTTCACGGGCCGAGGCCAGTTCTTCCTCGCTCAGCCGTTGCGCTTCGGTTGCGCCGCCGGCAGCATCGATGGCTTCCTGCTCGGCCACGGCCTGGTCCCAGGCCGCCTGACCATGCAGGTCTATCATCGAGGCCTTGCACTCCTCGGATACGTTGGTGCGCAACGAGGCCGCCTCACCGATGTCCGAGAAGCCGGAAACCGTGATGTTCTGGCTTCCGATGACACCGGCGCTGCCCAGCAGAACCGCGCCCACGATCAGTGCGACCGGGGCACCCAGCAGCCAGGTCAGGCCTTCCGAGCGGGTGATGGTCTCGCCGCTGCCGCCTGACAGTTCGACCGCAGGTGCCTTGTGCGGGTTGAGCAGCGCGTAGCCAAAGGCATAAAGCGCATAGAGCAGCGCCAGCATGATCCCCGGCAGCAGCGCCGCCTGGAACAGCGTCCCCACCGAAACCACGGCCGGCTCGCCCAGATAGGTCAGCGCGTCGGTACATCCAGCTTCGACTGCGCGGGTCTCCTGCGCCGTCGAATACAGGTCACCCGCCAGCGTGCCCAGCAGAACAATCACGATCGAGGGCGGAATGATCTGCCCCAGCGTGCCCGAGGCTGCGATCACGCCCGTCGCCAGCTCTGGCGAGTAGTTGTTGCGCAGCATGGTCGGCAGGGCCAGCAGGCCCATCGTCACCACGGTCGCGCCCACAATACCGGTCGAGGCCGCAAGGAATGCCCCCACAACCACGATCGACACCGCCAGACCGCCCGGCAGCGGGCCAAAGACGCGCGCCATTGTGGTCAGCAGATCGTTGGCGATTTTCGAGCGTTCCAGCGTGATGCCCATCAGCACGAACATCAGCACCGCCAGCAGAGTCTCGATCGACTGACCGGCCAGAACTCGTTCGTTGATACGGTTCACGATGAAGGATACGTTGCGGTCCAACGCGGTTTCCCAACCCTGAACAAAGACCGGCTCGGCGATCCTTGGCAGGTCCGGGTATCGGAACACGGATATCACATCGGGTTTCACACCCGAATTCACGATGTCCCGATAGGCTTGCGAGCTTGTGTCGATCGCCTGGTGGATCAGCAACCCGGCGCTGTCCAGCGCGGCGATGATCCCGAAGGAGATGATACCGGCCCCGCCGATGGCAAACGCCACCGGAAAGCCGCTGAGAATTCCGCCAAACAGGCAGAGGAATACGATAATGAGGCCTATCTCTACGCCATCAAGTCCGAATAGCATTGTCTTGGTCTCCGTCCTTAATGTGTGCCTTCGTAGGCTTCTTCACCCTCGCCAAGGCTGTCCTTGTCGAGGTATTTTCCAGCGCTTTCCGGGCCTTCGACATATTCGAGATAGGACCGGTAGAAGAACGCGATCGCGTGCAGGAACACCATCGCGGCAAAGGCCACAAGCAGGATCTTGAACAGGAAGTAGGCATTGAAGCCGTTGGGGCTGAAGCCGATGGTTTCGACGTTCCAACGCAGCGCGCGAGATTTCATCACCAGCCGGTCCAGCGTGTCGCTGGCCGAGGGCTTCGGCACGATCAGGTGACGCCACATGAAGTACCAGCCATACATCCAGGTCAGCACGGCGATGGGCATCATGAACAGGATCGAACCCAGCATGTCGACCACGCGCTTGGCCCGGTGCGAGATACCGGCATAAACGAGGTCCACGCGGACGTGGCCGCCCTGCACGAAGGTGTAGGTGCAGCACAGGCAGACGACGAGCGCGTTGTACAGCTTCAGCTCTTCGGCGTACCAGCTGATATCCATCTGGAACGGGATACCCAGACCAAACGCCATGTCAGGCCGCGCGAACACGCGCTGCATGAATACGATGACGATTTGCTGGATCACCATCAGCAGGCCCGCCCAGGCAAAGAAACGCCCGGTCGTGTTGGCGAACCCTTCCAAAACGCGCACCATGCCCCACATGAAGCCGCGGAAGTAAAGCCCGATCGCGGTCAACACGAGGAAGATCGTGAAGACCACGAAAAAGAACTCGACCGACCCGCCGTAGTAGACAAAGCGCATGATTGCTTCTTTGTCCGACCAGTTCAGCCACAGCTGCGGATGCGTGATGGCGTATCCGAAATTATAGAAGGCTTCGGCGATGCTCTGAACGAACCAGACCAGTCCGTTCCACAGGGCGCCGAAGAACGAGATACCGTTTTCGTCCTGCATAATGTCCCCAGGTCCCGTTGGTTGCGACGCTGATTATAGCGGAAAACCGTGCGATCCGCGCATCTGCAACAGGAAAGGTTTCCCCGCACGTGGCGGGGAAACCGTTTGATTGCCAGACGGCCAGTTAGCCCAGAACGCGGTCGCGCTGAGCGGTGTAGACGCCCGAAGACATGTTCAGCCACGACGACGAGGCTTTCATCGATGCCATCGCGCTGTCGTGGATCTTCTTGAACAGCTCGTCGCTCATGTTCTCGGCCAGAACTTCCTGGCTGGCTTGTCCGAAGGCATCCCAGACGCTGTCGGGGAATTCCATGACCTTCACGCCACCGGCCTGCAGACGCTGCAGCGCCGCGCCGTTGTTGGCCAGGAACTGTGCCAGGTTCCACTGGTGCGCTTCGCCGGCAGCGATCTCGATGATCTTCTGGTGCGCCGGCGAGAGGCTTTCGAACACGTCGCGGTTGGTGGCCAGCGACAGGCCTGCGCCCGGCTCGTGGAAACCGGCGGTGTAGTAGATCTTGGTGATCTCCTGGAAACCGGCCTTTTCGTCGGCCCAGGGACCGATCCACTCGGTGCCGTCGATGGCACCCGAGGACAGTGCCTGGTACACTTCCGAACCCGGAATGTTCTGAACCGATGCGCCCAGTTTGCCCAGAGCCTTGCCGCCCAGACCCGGCATACGGAACTTCAGGCCGTTGAAGTCTTCGGGGCTGTTGATCTCTTTCGAGTACCAGCCGCCGGCCTGCGCACCGGTGTTGCCTGCCAGGAACGATTTCAGGCCGAAGATCTGGCCCAGTTCGTCATGCAGCTCCATGCCGCCATCGAAATAGTACCAGTTCACCAGTTCCTGCGCGGTCATTCCGAACGGAACGGCGGTGAAGAACGCATAGCCCGGGTGCTGACCGACAAAGTAATAGTCAGCGGCGTGATACATGTCAGCCTGACCCGACGAGACGGCGTCGAACACTTCGAACGCACCCACCAGCTCGCCCGCGGCCTTGATGTCAACGGTCAGGTTGCCGTCGGACATTGCGGTGATGCTGTCGGCGCAACGCTGCGCGCTGTCGAACACGCCAGCCAGACCGCGGCCCCACGAGGTAACCATGGTCAGCGTGCGCTTGCCCTGCGCATAGGCGGGTGCCGCCAATGCGGTTGCCGCTGCGGCCGAGCCGCCCAGTGCCGACGTCTTTAGAAACTTACGACGATCCATAAGAGTAATCCTCCCCTTCATAGTCACGACTCGGGCAGCGCCCGAGCCAGTCGTTTACGGTAGCGTCACCCTAATGAAGGCCGTTTGAAAAGGAATACCTATTACTACGTAGATCAGATGGTTTTTTCTGCAGAACGCGCAATTGAGGAGCTCATTTCGACCCGCAAACCGCGAGTCCTGGGCGTTTCGAGCACCGGAATGCCCAATCTCTTTGCAATTTCACCCCCGCTTGCGTATCGATTCGACCATGGGGAAACTCCGCGCTCTGCTTTCACTGACCTACGCTCAGAAGCTGTCGCTGGTGGCGGCCATTCCGCTGGTCGTAGCCGTGGCCGCAATCGCGGTCATGGTGGCCTACGAGTCCCGCGCGACTGCTGAACGCGAGATCAAGGCGTTGGAGCGTCGGCTGATCGAGGCCAAGAAGGAAGAGCTGCGCAATTACGTGACACAGGCCCGAAACGGGTTCGCTTATATCTACGGACGCGCGTCTCCGGATGACAAGGTCGCCCAGAATCTGGTGACCCAGATCCTGTCGGCGATGATTTACGGAAAGGACGGGTTCTTCTTCGTTTATGATTATGACGGCAACAACCTTGTCAGCCCGCGCCAGACCGAGTTCATCAATCAGAACTGGGAAGGCCTGACGGACAGCGAGGGTGTTCCGGTCGTCGACGAGTTCATCCGCCTGGCCCGGCAGGGTGCCGGATGGCACAGTTTCATGTGGCAGAAGCCCTCGACCGGGGAAGAGGCGATGATGATCGCCTATGTCGTCGGCCTGCAGGATTGGCGTTGGGCCGTGGGAACCGGTGTATTCATCGACGACATCGTGGCCACCGTTGCAAATGCCCGCGCCGAAGTCGAAGCGCGCGTACAACGCACGTTCCTGTATATCGGCGGTATCGTTCTGGCGGCGGTTCTGATCGTCTTCGCCTCGGGGATGCTGTTGAACATCCGCGAACGCCGGCTTGCGGATGCCAAGCTGAAGGAACTGACCAAGCGGGTCATCGACGCGCAGGAGGAAGAGCGCGGCCGCGTGGCGCGTGAACTGCATGACGGGATCAGCCAGATCCTGGTCGGGGTGCGCTATGCGCTGGACAATGCCCGGCGGCGCCTGTCCAAGGGCGATCATGACGGCGCACGTGCGCCGCTGGACAAGGGCATCGACAACCTGGGCACCGCGATTACCGAAGTGCGTCGCATCAGTCGCGACCTGCGGCCCGGCGTATTGGATGACTTGGGCCTTGGCCCGGCCCTGAAGGCGCTGACCGATGATTTCCGCGAACGGACCGGGATCCAGACCGAATTCTCGACCGTCGTGTTCCGCAATCGCCTGGACCAGGACAGCAAGATCGCCCTCTACCGTATCGCGCAAGAGGCGCTGACGAATATCGAACGCCATTCTGGCGCAACCCGCGTCACGATCGACCTGCGCGGCCACAAGAAGGGCGCGACCATGCGCATCACCGACAACGGCAGTGGCCTTCGGTCACGACCGGGCCGGGTCAGCACCGGGATCGGGCTGCGCAACATGCAAGAGCGCATAGAACAGCTTGACGGGTCCCTGCGTATCCTGTCATCACGCGGCGCACAAAGTGGTACAGTGATCGAAGTCAGCCTGCCGCTGAGCCACCTGTTGCCGCCGCAGGAAGACGCGACACCCAAAGGAAAGGCCGGTTCCTGATGACCGAAACGATCCGAGTCCTTATCGTCGACGATCACCCCATGGTCGCCGAGGGCATCCAGTCGATCCTCGAGAGTTTTGACGACATCAAGGTCGTCGGCACGTTGGGCAATGGCCGTGACGCGGTGGATCAGGCCGCGCGCCTGCAGCCCGATGTCATCCTGATGGATCTGAACATGCCGGGGCTCGGGGGGCTCAGCGCCACGGAGCTGATCCTCGAACGGCTGCCCGACACCCGCATCCTCATTCTATCGATGCATGACAGCCCGGAATACATCTCGACCGCATTGAGCCACGGGGCCAAGGGCTATGTTCTCAAGGATGTGCCGACGGACGAAATCAAGCAGGCCATAGACGCGGTCATGCGTGGAGAGCGCTATCTGTGCACCGGAGCGATCGGATCGCTGGAACCGAAAGAGGATGCGGCGCGCGAAGCACTCACCGGACGCGAGCAGACGATCCTTCTGGAATTGGCGCAGGGCAAGTCGAACAAGGAAGTCGCGCTGGCGCTGGATATTTCGGTTCGCACGGTCGAAACCCATCGCAAAAACATCAAGCGCAAGCTGGGCATCTCATCGACTGCCGGCCTGACCCGATACGCGCTGGAACATGGCGTTCTGCAAGGAACCGGCGTGGCCTTCTGACGGCCGCGCCATCAGCGCAGCTTCCGCGCTTCAACGGATTCCTTCGCCGAAAAAGATCAGCGTGCCGTCCTCATCCAGAACGTGAAACTCTCGCTGTTGATATGGCTGATCAAATGGCGCACGAACCCGCCCTTCGGGGAGGTCCTCGAGTTTGGGACGCAGGCTTTCGTACAAGTCGTCTATATCCTCGACATCAACATAGAAGGATTGCTCGTGGCCCAGCGGCAGGCCATCCGCGCGCGGCGGGCATTCCAGCAGGCGAATTGCAACCGGGCCAAGCCTGAGAAAAGCATAGTTGTCTTGCGTGAACCCACACGCGAAACCCAGACGATCGCAGTAGAATGCAATTTGCCGGCTCAGCGAGGAACACAGGACAAAGGGGGTCAGCTGAACAATACGTGGCACCTTGCACTCCCTGGCAGGATCTGACTGCTCCACCCTATCACGGGTCAGTCCAGAAGCTCATCGTTTCGCACCCCCTCCCTGTCGCGATGACACGGCAGCACACGGCCGTAGAGCTGCCGTGTACGCTCGACCCCGCCACACATGCCTTCGGCCTCGACAAAGGAGAATATCCCCACGTAGCGCGGCCGTGCACCCGACACTGGCGCCACGCGATGCAAGGAATAGCGCCCCCGAAAGATCTGCAGATCACCGGGATTGAGCTCCAACTGGCGTACCATTCCCATATTGCCGTCTAGAACCGAGGCCACCTTGTCAAAGTTCTCCTCCTCAGCGGTGCGCAGGTTCGGCGCGTATTCAAAGGCGCCGCCTTGCTCGCCATTCTGGATCGCCAGAGTAACCGTGTAGTTGTTCGTGTCGAAATGCCACGGAAAGCCCTGCCCCTCTTCGACCACGTTGATGATCACATCCGCCAATGGATCATCGTAGCGAAAGAACCGATCCGCGGGTTCATTCAGCGCTTCGCGTATGAAGGGCAGAAATCCTTCGAACTCGTAGATTCTGCGCAGGGGACCGGTAGACGGGAAATTGTCGGCCGGAACAAAGGCGTTCGACCGGTCATAGAACCGACGGATCGGGTGGGCGATACCAAAGCGGGGATCGTCCTTGGTGAAATAGGCGTTGGTCCGGTTGAAACTGCGATGCGCACTCGGCGCGACGGCTTCGGCTTCGGTCAGCAACTGACCCAACCCGTCTTCGTGGACAAATCCGGGTAAAACTGCGCAACCATCTTTGTCGAGGTCACGACGAATGTCATCGATCAACCGATCATAGGCCGCCGAATTCGGACGATCTATCGGATAGCGCCCGAGGTCCACCAGATCCATCAGCATGCCGTCCTCCCTGACTTGTTCGCAGCCCCAGCCTGACCCAGCCCGGCCCCCGCATCATGCCCGTTTCAGACATCGCTCTGACGCATTCTGACCTCGACCACCGCTCGGAACTCGGCAAAACTCGGCCAGTATTTCCGGAAATTTCTCCACATGCGGCAATCTGCGCAACAAAATGTCGCAAAATTCGACATCAGAGTCAGGAAATTGGCCAGATTGCCTGTTGACGCCCCTTCGCGCCGCCCATAATGTCTGCCCCACGCAAAAAGGAGCCTCTGGCGATGAGAACGCTAGTCGTAATCGTAGGAACCACGCGCATGGGCCGGTAACGGTAAGCCATAATCGAACCCATGCGCCTCCGAAACTTCGGGGGCTTTTTTTTGTCAAACGCAAGACACATGTCGCGAACGGAGCAAAGCAGATGACACGTGAGATGACCGGCGCAAAGATGGTGGTCCAGGCCCTCAAGGATCAGGGCGTGGACACGGTATTCGGATACCCCGGCGGCGCCGTGCTACCGATCTATGACGAGATCTTTCTGCAAAATGACATCCGTCACATCCTGGTGCGGCATGAACAGGGCGCGATACATGCCGCCGAGGGCTACGCCCGTTCAACCGGCAAACCCGGTGTCGCACTGGTGACCTCGGGGCCCGGCGCGACCAACGCGGTAACCGGCCTGACCGACGCGCTTCTGGATTCGATCCCGATCGTGGTTCTGACCGGTCAGGTGCCGACGTTCATGATCGGCTCGGATGCGTTCCAAGAGGCGGACACGGTGGGCATCACCCGGCCCTGCACCAAGCACAATTGGCTGGTCAAAGACACCAACTCGCTGGCGGAAACCATGCACGAGGCGTTTCATGTCGCCACCGCGGGCCGTCCCGGTCCTGTGTTGATCGACATCCCCAAAGACGTTCAGTTTGCCACCGGCAAATACACCGCGCCGAAACCATCGACCTCGCATTATCAACCGGCGCTCAAGGGCGACATCGAAGAGATCACCGAACTGGTCGCCGCCATCGAAACCGCCAAGCGGCCCGTGTTCTATACCGGCGGCGGCGTGATCAACTCAGGCCCCGCTGCCAGCCAACTGCTGCGCGAGCTGGTCGACGCGACCGGGTTCCCCATCACCTCGACCCTGATGGGCCTGGGCGCCTATCCGGCATCGGGCAAGAACTGGATCGGGATGCTGGGCATGCACGGTCTGTACGAGGCGAACATGGCCATGCATGACTGTGATCTGATGATCAATGTCGGCGCCAGGTTCGACGATCGGATCACGGGGCGTATCGACGCCTTCTCGCCCAAGTCGAAAAAGGCGCATATCGACATCGACCCGTCCTCGATCAACAAGGTGATCCGGGTGGACATCCCCATCGTGGGGGACGTGGCGCATGTTCTGGAAGACGTGCTGAAGGTCTGGAAGGCGCGTGGTCGCAAAACCAACACCGAAGCGATCGCCAAGTGGCAGGCCCAGATCTCGGACTGGCGCAAGGTCAACTGCCTTGCCTACACCAACAGCGAAAAGGCGATAAAACCCCAATACGCGCTGGAACGGCTCGAGGCGCTGACCAAGGACCACGATCGCTATGTCTGTACTGAGGTGGGCCAGCACCAGATGTGGGCCGCGCAATTCCTTGGGTTCGAAGACCCCAACCGCTGGATGACCTCGGGCGGGCTGGGCACCATGGGCTATGGCTTCCCGGCTTCGATCGGGGTGCAGATGGCACACCCGGACGCGCTGGTGATCAACGTCGCGGGCGAGGCCAGTTGGCTGATGAACATGCAGGAGATGGGCACCGCCGTCCAATACCGCCTGCCGGTGAAACAGTTTATCCTGAACAACGAACGCCTGGGCATGGTGCGCCAGTGGCAGGAACTGCTGCACGGCGAACGCTACTCGCATTCGTGGTCCGAGGCCCTGCCCGATTTCGTCAAGCTGGCCGAGGCCTTCGGGGCCAAGGGGATCATCTGCAAAGACCCCGCCGATCTGGATGACGCGATCATGGAGATGATCAATTACGACGGTCCGGTGATCTTTGACTGTCTGGTGGAAAAGCACGAGAACTGCTTCCCCATGATCCCGTCGGGCAAGGCCCATAACGAGATGCTGCTGGGCGAGGCCGAAACGAAGGGTGTCATTCAGGCTGGCGGCGCGGTGCTGGTTTGATATTGCTTGCGGACACAGGGCCACGCTGTTGGCCCTGATGGACGCTCACAGGACAGGACGGAACATGCCCGGCATCCCCACTCAGACATCTCCACGCGAGAACCTGCAGATTTTTGCGGGGCGTCGCGGATGGCAGTTGGGCATTCTTGTCCCTGCGCTGGTGCTCGGGGTCTTTGTCATCTGGCTCGGCCTCAGCTGGAGCGAGATCGCGGCCAATGGCAGCGCCGGCTTTCCGATCGACTTTCGGGTCTTCTGGGCCGCCGGACGTCTGGCCCATCTGGGTGAGCCTCTGTCGGCTTTCAGTGTCGACAGCCTGACCGCCATGCACAACGTCATCAAGGAAGATGACTGGATGCCCTGGTCTTACCCGCCGGCGTTTCTTGCAACGCTGCAACCCTTGGGCGCCCTTCCCTTCCCCATTGCCTGGCTGGTCTTCTCGATCGCGTCGATCGTCGCGATGATATTCGCCGCCCGGCCGTTCGCGGAAGGCATCACACCGGTCTGGTTCGCATTTGCGCTGCCACCCGCGATATTGCCGACCCTGTTCATGGGGCAGACCGCAGCCCTGTGGATGGCCGGTTTGCTGGCGGCACTTGCAGCGCTCAAGAACCAACGTTTGGTTCTTGCCGGCTTTTTTATCGGCCTTCTGACGCTCAAACCTCAGCTGGGCATCCTGATTCCCTTTGCTTTGCTGGCGTGCCGGGCGTGGCCGACCATCATTTCGGCCGGCGTCACGACCCTGGTCATCTCGGGGTTGGCGACTGCGCTCTACGGTCCGGAATACTGGCTGGAAATGCGCAACATGATGGCGGTCCACTTTTCGGTGGTGCGTGAAACCATCGTCGAAAACAATCTGATGCTTAGCCCCTATTCGACGCTCGCCAGCTTTGGGCTGCCCGAGCCTGTCGCCTTGGCCGTTCAGTGGACGATCACAGCCTGCGCGGCCATCATGGTCACGATCACATGGCGCAGCCCCCGGATCGGTTTTGACCTGCGTGCCGCGGTGCTGGCGCTGGCGGTTATGCTGTCCACCCCATACCTGTGGTTCTACGAATCTGCTCTGATCTCCGCTGCGGGACTATTCCTCTTGCGCGCAGGTGTATTGACGAACAGCCCATGGGGCCTGGCGCTGGCCGGAGCGATGTGGCTGGGTGCCGCCCCCGCTTTCTTCGCCTTTCTGTTCCGCGGCGAGGTCGACATCTCGATCCGCCTGCTTTTTGCACCGCTTTTGTATCTTTCCTGTCTGGTTTGCATCGGTGCCGTTGTTCAACGGCTGCGGGCGCCAGACAATTCCTCTGCCAACGATGAGGTCTTCCAATGACTGCACTCAAGATCCGAAAAGGTTCCACCCGCCACTCGGCCTACAACCTGCGCCCGACCTTCTCGGACGTGCAGGAACGCCACACGATCGCTGTTCTGGTCGAAAACGAACCGGGGGTTCTAGCCCGGGTCATAGGGCTGTTCTCGGGGCGCGGCTACAACATCGAAAGCCTGACCGTGGCCGAGGTCGACCACACCGGACACCTCAGCCGCATCACGATCGTCACCACCGGTACACCGCAGGTGATCGAACAGATCAAGGCTCAGCTGGGCCGCATTGTCCCGGTGCATGACGTGCATGACCTGACTGTCGAAGGCCCTTCGGTCGAACGGGAACTGGCGATCATCAAGGTCGTCGGCGAAGGCGACAAGCGGGTCGAGGCGTTGCGCCTTGCCGACATTTTCCGGGCCAATGTCGTGGACAGCACGTTGAATTCGTTCATCTTCGAAATCACCGGCGCGCCGGACAAGATCGATGCATTTGCCGATCTGATGCGCCCGCTGGGCTCTGTCGAGGTTGCACGGACAGGCGTCGCGGCCCTGCTGCGCGGCAACTGATTTTTCGCGAACCCATCAAAACGCCCCGTCGCGCAGATCGACGGGGCGTTTTGCGTTTTCGGATCGAATTCCGCGGGTGCGTAACTGAGCACTGATAGGAAAAAGACCATACAAATAGGCTTAATGCCTATTGCGTTCGCGCCTGAGCGCGTTACGCTTGGACCAGAATACGCAAACTGCGTGTTCCATGGGGTCAATTTTGCGATTTCTTGACTGGCGACCGACCTTTCTGGCCGATCCGGTCGTGTTTCCCGAACCGTTGCAAACCAGAGTGAGACATGGCCGTAGACACTCGCACGCCCGCCGAGCTGCGCAGCATGCTGGGGGCGAATCTCAGGCAACTTGCCGACCGCTATCCTTCGGTCGCCGAACTGTGCAGACAGCTGGGCGTCAACCGCACGCAGTTCAACCGGTATCTTTCTGGCGAGAGTTTTCCACGCCCGGACGTTCTGGACCGCATCTGCCGGTTCTTTGACGTGGATGCCCGCATTCTGTTGAAACCGCTTGAGGAAATCCCCGCGCCCCGGCGCTGTGACCTGCCCGAAAGCGTGGTCCAGTTCCTTCGGCCCGGACTGGCAGCCTTGACCGAGGACACGTTTCCAAGCGGCGTCTATCTTGTGACGCAACATGGCAGCGAAGCCGATCCACGCGCCCATCATTGGCTGGTTCAAACCCGGCACCTGCATCAGTGTGCTGTCCTGCGCGGCTTCCTGCCGCCGGCCATGGCCGGTACGCGTTCCGCCACGGGCCGTGAACTTCGTGGCTTCGCCGCCTGCGCCGGACCCAATATCTACGCAGTCTTGTCGCGCGAGGCTGGTCGTGACAGCAAGACGATGGTGATCCGCAAGGACATGACCGATGGCAACGGCGTCTGGATCGGTTCGTGCATGGAGCACTCTGCGGCTACTCCGCACATCTACAGATTGGAAATCCGCCATCTGGGCCACGATTTCCGGGCAACGCTGGAGGCAGCAAGACTGGCGCGCCGGACATAGGAAACCGCCCAAACTCCCGTGCATGTCGTTGTGAGAAAAGCCGGAGTCGCAGAAGTGTAAGCGAGGGCTGGCCCCGGATGCCTAGGCTGGTGGAGAAGCGAGGAGAACCAGATGGCCAGCACCCCAACCGAACTGTCGGCTGTTCGTCAGAGCATTGAAACCGCTCTGGGCCTGCCCAACGCACATTATACGGACCCTGCCCTGCACGCCGAAGAAACTCGCGCCCTGCTGCTGGATGGCTGGGCCGGTCTCGCGGTCACCGCCGATGTCCCCGAGCCCGGTGACGCGGTTCCGCTGGAGTTCATGGGTATTCCGCTCCTGTTGCTGCGTGACCGTTCCGGTACGGTCCGTGTGTTTCAGAATATCTGCCGTCACCGCGGCATGATCCTGGTCGAAGAGCCCCGCAAGATCGAAGGCGCCATTCGCTGCCCCTATCACAGCTGGTGCTATTCCACCGAAGGCCGGCTGGTCGCCACGCCGCATGTGGGCGGCCCGGGCCAGAACGCGCATGACGCGGTCAGCAAATCGGAACTCGGCCTGATCGAGGTGCGTAGCCATATATGGCGCGACGTGGTTTGGATCAACGTCTCGGGCGACGCGCCGGCGTTCGAGGATGCCAACGCCAGGCTGATCGAGCGCTGGGCCGAGTTCGACAAACCGCTGTACCACGGCGGCCCGGAAAGTTCCTTTCGGTTGGACGTCAATTGCAACTGGAAGCTGGCGGTCGAGAACTACTGCGAAAGCTATCACCTACCGTGGGTGCATCCCGGGTTGAACAGTTACTCGCGGCTTGAGGACCACTATCACATCCAGGAGCCCGGCCTTTATTCCGGTCAGGGAACCTTGGTCTATCGGCAACTGAAAACTGAGGACGGTCGGGTTTTTCCCGATTTCGAAGGTCTCAGCGAGAAATGGGACACCGCAGCCGAATACATTGCCGCCTTCCCCAACGTGCTGCTGGGCGTGCACCGGGACCACGCCTTCGCCATCATTCTGCGGCCCGAGGCCCAGAACCGGACCTCGGAGCACATCCACCTGTTCTATTCGGCGCCGGATACCGATGCGGATCTGCGCGCCCGCAATGCCGAGCAGTGGAAAGTGGTCTTTGAAGAGGATGTGTTCGTCGTAGAAGGGATGCAGCGTGGCCGCGCGGCGCCGGGGTTTGACGGCGGACATTTCTCGCCGGCGATGGACGGGCCGACCCATCTGTTCCACGACTGGGTGGCGCAGCGTCTGATGGCACATCGCAACGAACTGGCCGCTGAATGACCGACCTGCACACCCGCCTTCTGCAGGCGCATGCGGCGGGTGACATCACGGCTTTGGCTGAATTGTACGAATTGGCCGCCGCCAGCCAGCAGGACGACGACGCCCGGAGCTTTTTTCTGACCCACGCCTATGTCCATGCGCTTGAAGCCAACCTGCCCGGCGCGGGACGTCTGCGTCAGATGCTGGTCGACATGGGCCGCGAAGTGCCCGATTCCTGACCCCGAGAACCTAGGCTTGGGCCGGCTCGGCGACCGGCCCCGCCGCTGCATCGTCTTCGGTGATCTGCCGATACAGGTGCCAGCTGGCATGACCGAACAGAGGCAACACGATCAGCAATCCCAAAAACCAGGGCACCATGGCGACAAAGGTCGTGACCGCAATGAAGGCACCCCAGCCCAACATGACCCGCTTGTTCACGCTGACATAGGCATAGCTCGAGATCATGGCAGTGACGAAGTCGAGTTCCCGGTCCAGCAGCATCGGGATCGACAACACGGTGATCATGTAAAGCAGGATGGCAAAGATCGCGCCTACAGCAGTGCCGACAGCGAGCATGGCCAGACCGTTGGGTGTCAGAAATACCTCAAGCGATGACGACACGTTTGTCATTGTCGACAGCCCCATGAACAGCGCAAAGATCATGTGGCCGAGAAAGAACCAGAACAGAAACATCACGACGATGATCGCGCAGATCGACGGCAACTGACGGCGGCTCTGCTGGATCACGACACCGAAGATGGCGCCATTGTCCAAAGGCTCATTCCGCTCGAGCCGGTGCGATACCTCGTACAAACCCACGGCGGCGAATGGCCCGATCAGCGGAAAGCCGATGGCAGCCAGCACCAGCCAGAACGAGGTGCCCGTTTGCACGGTTACCCAGGCCATCAACCACCCGACCAGAACGTAGAAGCCGCCGAACAGCAGGCCAAAGACCGGTGCGCGGCGATAATCCTGCCAGGCGCGATGCAGCGCCGTGCGCAACATGCCGATATCCGCCGGTTTCAGCGTTGGCACTCCGAATGGCTTTTCCATGTTACGTTTCTCCTCCCCTTGCCCTCAGGCCATGGCCGGGCGTTTTTGCGGCCAATGCGTCACGGCGTGAAAGGCGGCCCCCAAAGCCAGCAGTTGCGCGTCGCTGCCGCGCGGCCCGAACAGTTGCATTCCCATCGGCAGTCCTCCGGGGCCAAACCCCGCCGGTATCGAAAGGCAGGGCAGACCAATCAGGCTGACCGGCGTGACCACCTGCATCCAACGATGATAGGTGTCCATCGCGACCCCACCAATGCTGCGCGGATACGGCTGATCCACAGGGAACGGCCACACCTGAGCCGCCGGCAACACCAGCGCATCATACTCGGCGAACAGTTCAACCGCCCGACGGTACCAATCCGAACGGGTGACGCTGGCTGCGTGGACCTCCATCGCCGTCAGGGCCAGACCTCGCTCCAGCTCCCATTGCGCGGTGTCCTTCAGGACGTCTTTCCGGTCGGCCAAAGGCAGCAGACTTGCTGCTACGTTCCACGACCGCAGGGTGATCCAGCTGTCCCACAGGCGCTCGGCATCGAAGGGCGGCGGTACGTCCTCGACGGTTGCGCCGAGCCCCTCAAAAATCGCCAACTCGTTGCTGCATTGGGTCAGAATCCCTTCCTCGGTCGGGAATGCGCCGCCCCAATCTCCCAGCCATCCGATCCGCATCCCGTCCAGGCTTTCGACAGACAATGGGGTGACGGGGTCGCAGGGAACGCTCAAAGGCTGCCTCGGATCGGGGCCAGAGATCACATCCAGCAATAGTCCGATATCCTGCGGGCTGCGGGCCATCGGCCCCAAGGTCGAGAGCTGGTGCAGGAACAAATCACCCTGTGGTTCCGAGGGAACCCGGCCCCAACTGGGCCTGAAGCCGTACACGTTGTTCCACGCGGCCGGATTGCGCAGGCTGCCCATCATGTCCGACCCATCCGCCAGCGCGACCATCCCTGTGGCCAAGGCCACCGCTGCGCCACCCGAAGACCCACCGCAGGACCGGGCCGGATCGTATGGGTTCCGGGTTGCGCCATAGACCGGATTGAAGGTGTGCGAGCCCAACCCGAACTCCGGTGTGTTCGTCTTTCCGATCAGGATAGCCCCAGCAGCCCGCAACCGTGCTGCGATCAGGTCGTCGACGGCTGGGACGTGATTGCGAAAAACCGGCGACCCCTGGGTCGACGCGATGCCAGCCACATTGACCAGGTCTTTGACGGCAATCGGAAGCCCATGCAGCGGCCCGCGGCCCGACTTGTCGTCGGCGGCCCGGGCTTGTGCCATAAGCACATCCTCGTCCTGCAGCGCGACGATTGCATTGACCTGCCCGTTCACCTGGGCAATCCGGTCGAGCGTCGCGCGCATCAACTCAGCGGCCGACAAATGCCCTGTCGCGAGTTTCTCGAGAAGATCAGCGGCTGAAGTATCGCTTAGGTTCATGGGGTTACGTCCGAGCTTTGCTTGCGCTCAGCCTAGCGACCCCATGTGTGCATTTAAACCCGGTGTTTTGGATATATCTTTTCCACGCAGTTCAACTGCGCGGCATCAGTCGTCCGACTGCGCCTCGGCCCGGCTTTTGCCCGAGACCTTGAGAGCCAGAGTGGCTGCCATGAATGCATCCAGATCACCGTCCAGGACCCCTTTGGTGTCCGACGTCTCGTAGCTGGTGCGCAGGTCTTTGACCATCTGATAGGGCTGCAGGACATAGGACCGGATCTGGTTGCCCCAGCCCGCATCGCCCTTTGCTTCGTGCGCGGCGTTGATCTCAGCGTTGCGGCGGTCCAGTTCCATCTGGTACAGGCGCGATTTCAGCGCCTTCATGGCGATGTCGCGGTTCTGGTGCTGCGATTTTTCCGAACTGGTCACCACGATGCCGGTCGGGATGTGGGTGATCCGCACCGCCGAGTCGGTGGTGTTGACGTGCTGACCGCCCGCCCCCGAGGACCGGTAGGTATCGACGCGTATGTCGGCCGGGTTCACTTCGATCTCGATGTTGTCGTCCACCACCGGATAGACCCAGACCGAGCTGAACGACGTGTGCCGCTTGGCCGCCGAGTCATAGGGCGAGATGCGCACCAGCCGGTGCACGCCGCTTTCGGATTTCAGCCAGCCATATGCGTTATGGCCCGAGATCTTGTAGGCCGCCGACTTGATCCCCGCCTCTTCGCCCGGGGTTTCCGACTGCAGCTCGACCTTGTAGCCCTTTTTCTCGGCCCAGCGGACATACATCCGCGCCAGCATCGAGGCCCAGTCGCAGCTTTCGGTGCCCCCGGCGCCCGCGTTGATTTCAAGGAAGGTGTCGTTGGCGTCGGCCTCGCCGTCCAGAAGCGCCTCAAGCTCTTTTTCGGCCGCCTTGTCGCGCAGTTTCTTCAGGGCCTCTTCGGCATCCTTGACGACCTCTTCGTCGTCCTCCATCTCGCCCAATTCGATCAGTTCGATGTTGTCGTTCAGATCGGTCTTGATCGACTCGTAGGTCTCGATGGCATCGACCAGAACCTGCCGTTCGCGCATCAGCTTCTGCGCGTTTTCGGGGTTGTCCCACAGGTTGGGGTCCTCGACGCGGGCGTTGAACTCCTCCAGCCGATGCGGCGCGGTTTCATAGTCCATACGCTGGGCCAGCAGCTCCAGCGATTTTTGGATCTCGGCCACGATGTTCTGGATTTCGGCGCGCATGGTCAGGTCCCAACTTGCTCAATCAGGCCTGCGTGATAGCAAGAGGTTCAGGCCACCACAAGATGACCCGAAAGGCAAATGCAGCACGGACCGGAGCAGTTCCTGAAGAAATGGCATCTGGCCGACCCGCGGCTGGTGGCGGATACCGGCGCGGCACGTGTCTGGCGGGCCAAACGTGGGGACGGGTCTGAAGTCGCGCTCAAACTCTATCGCCGCGCCGATCGCGGGAACGAGGCGCCGGGATGCCGCCTGCTGGCCGCCTGGCGCAACCGGGGCGCCGTCGCGATCCTGGCCGAAGACCGCCGGGCGGTCATGATGGAGTGGCTCGAGGGTCCGACCCTCGGCGATCATGCACGGGCGGGCAACGTGGCCGACGCCCTGACACTACTGGCTGAAACGGCGCGGAACCTGCATGCTGATCCGATTGTCGAAGTGAGCGGGCTGAGGCCTTTGGAGCAAGTGTTTGCACCGCTTTTCGACGTCGGATTTGCCGATCAATGTACGCGGCCCCTGCAGGCCGATATGCGGCGCGCCATAGCTTTGGCTCAGGATTTGCTGCAGATGCAACCCGTGCATCTCCCCCTGCATGGAGACCTGCACCCCGACAATGTCATCTTGACTGCGTCCGGCCCGCGCGTGATCGATGCCAAGGGTTATGTCGGGGATCCGGCGTTCGAACTGGCAAATGCGCTGCGGCACCCAAAAGGCATGCCGGACCTTGTGTGCGAAGTCGGGCAGATTTCCGCGTGCCTGGATCTATACGCCGCGGCGATGAATGTTTCGCGGACGCGTCTGGCCCGATGGGCGGCGGCCAAATGCGCCCTGTCCATATGCTGGCGGTCCGGCGGATCGGTCGAGAGTGACCCGGAGGCCGATCTGCTGCGCCTGTTTCTAAGCGCTGCAGATCAGTAAAGTCCGCCGCCCTGAAGATCGCCCTGGCTGGCCTTGGGCCCCACGATGATGGTCTGCCCGGTCGAGGTCTGGACCTGGCGCCCGCCATTGGTCACTTCTTCGAACAACGGCAGATCGGACCCCATCGCAAAACCACCGTCATAGACACGGTCGATGAACCCGTCGACGCCATCACGGAAATACTCGGCCACCACATAGTCACCCGATGCGTCATCCGGCAGACGGGCACCGCTGAAACGGTCGATCTTGATGAAGTGCCCACCCGGCGGCACTTCGAACGGACCGCCGCCGTATTTCTCGACGGCCTTTTCCATAAAGCTCTGGAAGACCGGACCGCACAGCGTGCCGCCGTAAGCACCCCGCCCCATCGGGCGCGGGCGATCATACCCGATGTAGCACCCGGCAACGATGTTCGAGGTGAAGCCGATGAACCAGGCGTCCTTGGATTCGTTGGTCGTACCGGTCTTGCCAGCCGTCGGAACCGGCAGATTGACCACACGAGACGCGGTGCCGCGATCAACCACGCCCTTCATCATCGACGTCAGCTGATAAGCCGTGATTGCATCCATCACCTGCTCTCGGTCGGTCACGATCGTGGGTGAGGCGTCGGGCTCCAGCCAGCTGGAGTTGCAATCCAGGCACTGCCGGTCATCATGCCGATAGATCGTTTTGCCGAACCGGTCCTGGATCCGGTCGACCAGAGTCGGTTCGACCCGCTCGCCGCCGTTGGCGAACATCGCATAGGCCGCCACCATCTTGTAGAGCGTCGTCTCCTCGGCCCCCAGCGCATTGGCCAAGTAGGGACCCATGTTGTCATACACACCGAACCGCTCCGCGTATCCCGCAACCACCGGCATCGAAACCTCTTGCGCCAGTCGGATGGTCATCAGGTTTCGCGACTGCTCGATCCCGGTGCGCAGGGGCGTCGGCCCGTAGAATTTGTTGGTCGAGTTCTTCGGGGTCCACAAGCCCTGCGGTGTGTTCACCTCGATCGGGGCGTCTACGACGATGGTCGCTGGGCTGTAGCCACTGTCCAGTGCTGCCGCATAGACGAAAGGCTTGAAGGCCGATCCCGGTTGGCGCTGCGCCTGGGTTGCCCGGTTGAACACCGAGTCCTGGTACGAGAACCCGCCCTGCATCGCCAGAACGCGGCCCGAGTTCACATCCATCGCCACGAAGCCGCCTTGGACCTCGGGAACTTGACGGGCGGACCACTGGCCCTCTTCCCCGGCAACGACCAGGATCACGTCGCCGCGTTTGAAGTTTGCCTTGAAGTCACCCTGCATCCATTTGATGTCGCTGCGCGGGATGATGCCGTCAGCCGGACCGTTCTCGATCCCTACCGTCAACTGCTGATCGGCCACATCCAGCACCACCGCGGGGTACCATTGCGTGGGCAGCACCACGTCCCGCGGAATTTCCATGATCGCCAGAGCTTCGCGCCACTGCGCTTCGTCTGCCAGTTTTTCCTCGGGGATGGTTTCACCCGTGCCGCGCCACTTGCCGCGCGACTGGTCATATTTCTGAAGCGCCTCGCGCAGGGCGCGTGCGGCTTCAACCTGCATCTCCTCGTCAACTGAGGCCCGGACGGTGAAACCACCGGTAAAGAACTCACCCTCGCCGAAGTCCTCGCTCAGCTGGCGGCGGATTTCGTCGGTGAAATAGTCGCGCGGTGGCAGTGCGGTGCGGAAGCTTTCGAAATCACCGTTTTGAACCGAACGCAGCGGTTGCGCCACTTCAGTCTCATAGGTTGCCTGATCGATATATCCGTTCTGATACATCTCGCGCAGCACGTAGTTGCGGCGATCCAACAGACGCTGTTTCTGGCGCACCGGGTGATAGTCCGAAGGCGCCTTGGGCATCGCAGCCAGCGTCGCGGCTTCATGCGGGGCCAGTTCCTGCAAAGTCTTGTTGAAATACGTCTGTGCAGCGGCGGTCACGCCGTAGGAGTTTTGGCCAAGGAAGATCTCGTTTAGATACAGCTCAAGGATCTGTTCCTTGTTCAGCGTTTTTTCCAATCTGGTCGCGAGGATGATTTCCTGAATCTTGCGTTCGACCCGCCGGTCGCCGGACAGCAGGAAATTCTTCATCACCTGCTGGGTGATGGTCGACGCGCCGCGCAGCGTCTCGCCCTTGGATTGGACCGCCTCGATTCCGGCTGCGATGATCCCGCGTGGGTCGTACCCCTGATGGGAATAGAAGTTCTTGTCTTCCGCCGAGATAAACGCGTGCTTCACTAGGTCCGGGATTTCTTCGGACGGGGTGAACAGACGGCGCTCCTGCGCGAATTCGTCGATCAGTTGACCCTTGCCCGAATAGATACGGCTGATGGTGGGCGGCTTGTACTGGGCCAGCGACTCGTGGCTGGGCAGGTCGCGGCCATACATCCAGAAGACCGCGCCAATCACCAGCGCGACCATGAAAATACCCAAGGTGACGAGGCTGAAAACCGCCCCGAAAATCGAAAGAATGAACCGGATCACGTTGCTGCCTTTTGTTCGCGGTGACGCCTATATAGTGTCGCTGCACCCAAGGGTCAAAACACACGGGCGCATTCTAGCCACTTTGCGCCGCAGGGTCACTGCCCAATCAAGCCGCGGCGGATCAGATCCTGCTGGCGCCAGGCTTCAAGACCTTGGTGGATTCCTTGCGCCATTCCGATGCGCCACTCGGGATTTACAAGGTTTTTCAGGTCTCTGGGGCTGGAGATGAATCCGATCTCGACCAGAACCGAGGGAATGTCGGCTGCCTTGAGGACGGAAAACGACGCACTGCGGATCGGGCGCCGATTCATGGGGCCGCCCTGCTGCCCCATGCCGTGCGCCAGCGCATGGGCCAAAGCTTCCGAGCGCGGCTGGGTCTCCTGCCGTGCCATGTCCAGCAAAACGTCAGCGATCTGGTCGTCCGAGCCGCTCAGGTCGATACCCGCGATCAGGTCGCTGCGGTCGTGCCGCTCGGCCAGCTTCTGGCTGGCCACGTCCGAGGCCTCATCGGAGAGGAAATAGACAGTGGCCCCATGAGCCTGCCCCTCGGACAATGCATCCGCGTGCAACGAAATGAACACATCGGCGCTGGCCCGATGGGCCAGAGATATTCGGCGTTCGAGCGACACGAAGTGATCGTCCACCCGGGTCATCACGACCTCGTATCCGCCAGCGCGCAGCAAGTGTTCCCGCAGTTCGCGCGCAAACGTGAGCATCAGGGTTTTTTCGTTAACGCCACCCGATTCCGCGCCGGGGTCGATGCCACCATGCCCCGGGTCCAGCATAACGCGCAGCGGTCTTTCGCCATCTCGCGGCACGACCGGGGGCGTGACGGCAGGCGCAGGCAAATCCCAGCCCGGATTGCGCGGCGCACCCGCGCTGGCGGCAAAATTGTCGAAATCCGTACCTTTCAGATTCAGCGTCAGAACCGCGGCCCCGCTGTCGGGGTCCACGCGCATGGCCGCCGTATCGACGGCCAAGGGCGCCCCCAGATCCAGCACCATCCGGGACCATCCGGGCACATAGGCGCCGAACTGGACGCCGCTGATCCGACGGGTCTGCAACAGCTTGGCCCGATCAAGGCCGCTCCAGTCGACCTCCTGGAAATCGATGACCATACGGTAAGGGTCTTGAAGCGTGAAAACGCGATACGGGACGCCCTGACTGAGCCCCAGCTCAAGCGTCACCCCCGCACCCTTGCCGTCAGTGATCCGGCTCTGCTCGGGCAGGACCCGCGCCAAGGCGTTGAATTCCTGCGCCCAAACGGCTCCGGCCAGCGCCCAAATCAGCGCACATACGAAGAAGATCCTGCTCATGGCCTCAAGTTTTCCCGAGATCGTTTGGCAGGAGCCTATCGCAGCGTGGCCGGTTTGTGAACGCCTCAGGCCGACTTCTGCGCGGTCTGGCGATCCGCCATGAAGCTGCGCAACCGTTCAAGGCCTTGCTCGATGTCCTCGGTCGACCGGGCGTAGGAAAAGCGCAGGGTCGTGTGGCCGCGCACCGGGTCGAAATCAAGCCCCGGCGTCACGGCGACGCCAGCCTTGTCCAGGATCTCGGCGGCAAAGGCGCGGCTGTCATCGGTCAGGTCCGAGACATCGGCATAGACATAGAACGCCCCGTCGGGTGGCGCGATGTTCGTGAACCCGGCCTCGGGCAGGCCCTTCAGCATCAGGTCGCGGTTGCGGCGATAGACGGCCAGGTTGCCCTGCAGTTCGTCTTCGCAATCCATCGCGGCCAGCGCGGCGACCTGGCTGGCATGGGGCGCGCAGATGAACATGTTCTGGGCGATGCGCTCAACCACGCGCACCTGATCCTCGGGCACCACCATCCAGCCGACCCGCCAGCCGGTCATCGAGAAATACTTGGAAAACGAGTTGATGACAAAACACTCGTCGGTCAGTTCCAGCGCGGTCACGGCCTTGGCCTCGTATTCCAGCCCGTGATAGATTTCGTCGCTGATGAACGAGGCCCCCTGCCCCCGCGCGGCCTCGATCAGCGCGCCCATGGCGACGTGGTCCAGCATGGTTCCGGTCGGATTTGCGGGCGAGGCCACCATCAGCCCCTGCAGGTCGAGCCCGGCAAAGTCCTGAGGCACGGGTTGCAGGCGGTTTTCCGGCGCAGTCGGCAGATCGACCGGCACCAGACCCAGCGCCCGCAGAATCTGCCGATAGGACGGATATCCCGGCGCGCCGATCCCCACCCGGTCACCGCTGTCGAACAGCGCGGTGAAGGCCAGCAGGAATCCGCCCGAGGATCCGGGAGTGATCACCACCCGATCGGGGTTCAGGTCGACGTCGTACCATTCGCCGTACATCCGTGCGATGCGTTGCCGCAGCGCCGGCAGACCCAGTGCGACGGTATAGCCCAGCGGGCCTTGCCGCATCGCGTCGGCCAGCGCCTCCAGCGCGCCTTGCGGGGCGCCGGTTCCGGGTTGGCCGACCTCCATGTGGATGATGTGGCGCCCTGCCTCTTCGGCGCGGCGCGCGGCCTCCATCACGTCCATCACGATGAAGGGATCAACGCCCGACCGGGTTGAGTTTCGCATGCCCATCTCCCATGTTGCGACCATGGCTTTTGAACGCGGATCCCGGCTGGCGTCAATCCCGGCAATTCTGCTGGCAGTGGCGCTGTGGATGGCGTCGACCGCGCAAAGCCACGCGCAAAGCCTGATCCGCGACCCCGATATAGAACACGGGCTGCGCGAACTTGCCTTTCCGATCTTGCGCGCCGCCGGCTTGAACACCAACCGCGTGCGGGTGATGGTCGTCAAGGACGGCACGTTCAACGCGTTCGTCATCGACTACAACACGATCTACCTGAACCACGGACTGATCCTGACGGTCGACAGCCCCGAGATGCTGCAGGCCGTGATCGCGCATGAGGCGGCCCATATCGCCAACGGGCACCTCGCCCGCCGGGCCGAGAACCTTCGGGCGGCTCAACGCGCGGCCGGTTTCGGTACCGCGCTGGCTCTGATTGCCGCCGCTGCGGGCGGCGGAGAGGCCGCCGCGGGCATTGCCGCCGGCACCCAAGGGGCCGCAATCCGCAGTTTTCTGGGCCACACGCGGGCCGAAGAATCCTCGGCGGATCGCAGCGCCGCCAGCTACCTGCGTTGGGCCGAGATTTCTCCCATCGGCATGGTCGAACTGCACCGCAAGTTCGCCGGCCAGGAATTGCTGAGCGAGATCAATCAGGATCCCTATATGCGCTCGCACCCGACCAGCCGTGAACGTCTGCGCGCCGCCGAGGAATTTCTGTACCAATTCGGGGATCGGGCGAAATCTAACCCCAATGCCGACTACTGGTTTGCGCGGGTCAAGGGCAAGCTGTCCGCGTTTCTGCGCTCTCCCGGCTGGACCCTGCGGCGGGCCAAGGAAGAAACGGCGCAGGATATTCGCCTGATGCGCGAGGCCGCCGCCCATCATCAGAACCGCAACCTTTCGGCTGCGCGGGCAGCCATTGATGGTGCGCTGGCCATCCGCCCTGACGATCCGTTCTATCACGAACTGAAGGGGCAGATCCTTTTGGAGAACCTTCGGGTCTCGGAGGCGGTCACGGCCTATGCCAGGGCGTCCGAGCTGGCTCCGACCGACGCATTGATCATGGCTGGCTACGGGCGCGCCCTGCTTGCTGACGGACAGACCAAAAAGGCCCTGCAGGTGTTGGAAAGCGCACGCGCCCGCGACTACCGGAACGGCCGCCTGATGCAGGATCTGGGAATGGCCTATTCAAAGGTCGGCAACAACGGTATGGCATCCGCCGTCACTGCCGAGCGGTTCGCCTTGGAGGGGCGTCTGCTGGATGCCGGCATTCACGCAAGACGAGCCATCGGTCAGTTGCCCGAAGGCTCGACGGGTTGGCAACGGGCACAGGATGTGCTGATTGCCGCAGAACAAGCTGAGAAATCGAAAAGGAACCGGAAATGATCCTCAGACACGCAGCACCTGCCCTTCTGGGGCTTTCCCTGATTGCCGGTCCGGCCAATGCGCTGGATCTGTCCTCGATGACCGAATCCGAAAGAGCAGAGTTCGGCGCGCAAGTGCGGGAATACCTTCTGGAAAATCCCGAAGTCATTCTCGAGGCGATCAACATCCTTGAGCAACGCAACGCCGCAGCCGAAGCACAGGCCGACCAGCAATTGATCGCTGAAAACGCCGACGAGCTGTTCAATGACGGCTATAGCTGGGTCGGTGGCAACCCGGACGGCGACATCACCCTGGTCGAGTTCATGGATTACCGTTGCGGATACTGTCGCCGCGCGGTCCCCGAAGTGGACGCGCTGCTGGCCGAGGATGGCAACATCCGCCTGATCATCAAGGAGTTCCCAATTCTGGGCGATGCGTCGGTTCTTTCGTCGCGCTTTGCCATCGCCACCAAGCAGGTCGCCGGGGATGACGCGTACAAGCAAGTCCATGACGCCCTGCTGGAATTCACGGGCGAGCCTTCGGAAGTGACGCTGCGCCGGATCTCGGACGGGCTGGGACTGGACAGTGACGCCATCCTTGCGGCGATGGACAGCGACGAAGTGACCGAAGAAATTGCCAAGACGCGGGCACTGGCGCAGCGCATGCGGATTTCAGGCACCCCATCCTTTGTTCTGGGCACCGAGATGCTGCGGGGCTTCCTGCCCGCAGATCAGATGAAACAGATCGCTGACGGTGTGCGGGCTGAACGCGGCTGAAGCAGCTGGGGCGGCTTGATCGCCGCCCCGTTGAAACGACGCCCTAGTCGTTTGGATACGGGGCGTCGCATTTCATCGACACGACCCATGTCGGAGTTCCAGTTTTTCTAAATTGGGTCGCGGGTACGGATTTGCCCCGAATTCCCGATGGAATGACGTCACGCCCCTGCCGTTTGCTTTCAGCCAGAATTGCCTGCAGGTCCTGGGGATTGTCGTACTTGCGAATACCGGTGTTTTCAGAAATTGGGCCGGTTGGGCAGTAGGTCGCCCTGGCGATCTGTTTCGCCAAAGCATAGGCCGCCTGGGCATCCTGACCGGTTTTGAACGATACCGCGACCCGAGACGCCAGCTGCGGGTCGACATTCATGATCGGGGTCAAACGGCCCCGCGGTTTGCCGGTCCCGCCCGGGCTGAGCCGGACGTCTGCGCGCGTTGTCACTCCGTCATTTCCGAAACCGGACACATGCACCGACATATACCCAAGTTGCGTCCCCGGTGCAGACTGCGGAACTGGAACACTGAAGAAACCGGGGCGTTTGTCCGACCCGGTAGAGGGGCTGCTGCACGCAGAAAGAAGGACGACGGCAAGGGCCGTCACGAAAGGCATTGGTTTCAAAGAATCGAACTCCGGTCCAGACAGTCGATATCGCGATTGATACCGCAAAAATGGGCCTAAAAATGGCTTATGATGAATTAGTTCCGGATCGAAGTTAAAGTACTACTCCGCCGCCTCGGCCGCGGCTTCCAGCTCGGCCGCCTTCTTTTCCACCTGCTCGACGATGTGGTCGATCATCTGTTCGTTCGACATCTTGTGGCTGGCCTTGCCCGCCAGATACACCATGCCCGAGCCTGCGCCGCCGCCGGTAAAACCGACATCGGTCATCAGAGCCTCACCGGGGCCGTTGACGACGCAGCCGATGATCGACAGGCTCATCGGCGTCTTGATATGCTCCAGCCGATGTTCCAGCGTCTCGACGGTTTTGATCACGTCGAACCCCTGCCGCGCGCAGGACGGGCACGAGATGATGTTCACGCCCCGATGGCGCAGGCCAAGAGACTTGAGGATCTCGAACCCGACCTTCACCTCTTCGACCGGATCGGCGGACAGGCTGACGCGGATCGTGTCGCCGATGCCCATCCACAGCAGGTTGCCCAGCCCGATGGCCGACTTGATCGTGCCGCTGACCAGCCCACCGGCCTCGGTGATGCCCAGATGGATCGGGGCGTCGGTGGCCTCGGCGATGCCCTGATAGGCCGCGGCCGACAGGAACACGTCGCTGGCCTTCACGCTGATCTTGAATTCGTGGAAATCGTTATCCTGCAGAATACGGATATGCTCCAACCCGCTTTCCACCATCGCTTCAGGGCACGGCTCGCCATATTTCTCCAGCAGGTGCTTTTCCAGGCTGCCCGCGTTCACGCCGATGCGGATCGAGCAATTGTGGTCGCGTGCGGCCTTGATGACCTCTTTCACCCGCGCCTCGTCACCGATATTGCCCGGATTGATGCGCAGGCAGGCGGCACCGGCCTCGGCGGCCTCGATCCCGCGGCGATAGTGGAAATGGATATCCGCCACGATCGGCACCGGGCTTTCGCGCACGATCTCCTTCAACGCTTTCGACGACGCCTCGTCCGGGACCGAAACACGCACGATATCGGCCCCCGCCTCTGCCGCAGCTTGTACCTGCGCCACGGTCGCGGCGACATCGGTCGTCAGCGTGTTGGTCATGGTCTGAACGGCAATCGGCGCGTCGCCACCTACCGGGACATTGCCAACCATGATCTGGCGGGATTTGCGGCGATAGATGTCGCGCCAAGGGCGCACATGGTTCAGAGACATGAAAACGGATCCGCGTCAGCCTGGGGTCTGGCCTTTAGATAGTCCGGGGGCAAGCCCGCCGCAATGGCAAGATCACTCTGCCGGCGCCTCGGCGGATTGTGTCTGAAGCTCAGCCACCAGCTGTTTGAGCGCAATGTTTTGCTCAGCCTCAAGATCCGCCACGGCATAAGTCTCGGCCACAGCGTCCTTGGACAGAACCACACCCTTGGCGACGGTTCCCGGTGCACCAGCCGGCCCATAGAGCTCGCCGTTCATCGAGAAATACACGTTGCCCGACGCACCGGCCCGCAGTTGCGGCGGCTCTTCCGTCAAGGGAACCTCAAAGCTCTTGCCGTTTTCGACGGTTCCCAACGTGCCTTCGAAGATCACGCTGCCATCCGCTGCGGTGACCCGCATCCAGGCCGGTTCGACCGCGACGATTTTCAGCGACGTGTCGACCTTTTCAACCACCTGTGGAAGGGTCGCGGCAGTTCTTTCGACGGTATGAATTTCAGCCAGCGCGATTTCCGGGACTTCCGGCGGACGGAACGTGCCTACGGTCCGAGGATCGAGTGTGGAAATCGGGGCATCCCGTGCAACCATCACCGGTACATCCAGTGCTTGGGGGCGGTAGAGACGGTCCAGCGCTTCGGGGCTGGGAATTTCAGCGGCCGCAACCTCGGTCGTTCCGGACTCGGTCCGGATGGCCGACAGCGGGTCAAGATCGGACAGCACGACCGGGGCCTGTTCGACGGGCGAGACCTGAACCTGCTGGATCTTGTTCAGAACCGACCAGCCGCCATATCCGATCCCGGCGATCAGCGCGAGGAGGACAAGCGACGAGCCTACGGCGCGCGGCTCGATCTGGCTGAACACGGACTCGCGGCCGGGAATGTAGGGCGTGTTCGGCGAAATGAACGGATCGCGCCCCATCGGGCCACGGTTCGGAAGGTCCCCGACCGATTTTTTGACGACCGATGCCTGTGCGGACATTCCATGGGCCACTTCGAACCCGCTTTCCTTGCAGAACGCGGCAAAAGTGTCGTCAGGGTTCATCCCCAGATAACGGGCGTAAGAACGCACATACCCGGCGATGAAGCCGGGTGTGTCGAATGCGTCGGGATCGGCATTCTCGATGGCAGCGATGTAGTTGGCCTTGATCCGCAGTTCGCGCTGTACGTCGAGAAGAGACTTGCCCATCGTTGCGCGCTCACCGCGCATCACGTCGCCAAGCCGTACTTCGTAGTCGTCGAACCCCTTGGGCCTGACGTCCACGTCTTCTTCGGAATTGCGCTGTGTCCTGCGCCCAATCATTCCTGCTGCCCCATTCTGCCCATCGCGTGTTTCACGCTAACGGCGAATCATCCCCATAACGATTCGTCCGCTACTTTTGTTAGCGTAAGCTTAACACGCGGCAAACAAGTTGCACATGTCGGCGTTAGGTTAACCAGCAAGTTCGGCGCGATTTAGCGCACAATGTGACCAAAGTTCGTCCATGGCCTGGACCAGACGGTTCATTTCGTTGGGTCCATGGACCGGCGAAGGCGTAAAGCGCAGACGCTCGGTTCCCCGAGGAACGGTCGGGAAATTGATCGGCTGCACGTAGATCCCGTAGTCATCCAGCAGCATGTCGCTGAGCTTTTTGGTGTGCACCGGGTTGCCCACGATCACCGGAACGATGTGGCTGCCGTGATCGATCAGCGGCAAGCCCAGACCCTTCAGTCGCAGCTTGAGGATCTTGGCTTGGGTCTGATGCTGCTCACGCAGTTCGGGCGCTGTCTTGAGATACGCCACCGAGGCCGCAGCACCGGCCGCGACCGATGGTGGCAGCGAGGTGGTGAAGATGAAGCCCGGGGCATATGAACGGACCGCATCGCACATCTTCGCGCTTGCTGCGATATACCCACCCATCACGCCGTAGGCTTTGGCCAAAGTGCCATTGATGATGTCGATCCGGTGCGCCAGGCGGTCTCTCTCGGTCACACCGCCGCCGCGCGGGCCGTACATCCCAACCGCGTGCACTTCGTCGATATAGGTCAGCGCGCCGAATTCGTCGGCCAGATCACAGATCTGTTCGATCGGACCGAAGTCGCCATCCATCGAGTAGACCGACTCGAACGCGATCAGCTTCGGCGCCGCCGGATCGTCGGCTTGCAGCAGCTCGCGCAGGTGCTCAACGTCATTGTGACGGAAGATCCGCTTGGCCCCGCCATTTCGGCGGACACCTTCGATCATCGACGCGTGGTTCAGCTCGTCGGAATAGATGATCAGCCCGGGAAACAGCTTGGGCAGCGTGCTGAGCGTGGCGTCATTGGCGATGTAGGCGCTGGTGAACAGCAGGGCCGCTTCCTTGCCGTGCAGATCGGCCAGCTCGGCCTCGAGCCGCTTGTGGTAGACGGTCGTCCCCGAGATGTTGCGCGTCCCGCCAGAGCCCGCTCCGGCTGCGTCGATCGCCTCGTGCATCGCCTCCAGCACGACGGGGTGCTGCCCCATGCCAAGGTAGTCGTTGCCGCACCAGACGGTGATGTTCTGCTGTGACCCGTCGGGACGCGTACGCACGGCATGGGGAAAATGTCCGTTGCGGCGTTCGATGTCGATGAAGGTCCGGTAACGGCCTTCGTCGTGCAGCCTGGCAATCGCTGAGTCGAGCTGAGCAGTGTAGTCCAAAGGACCCTCCTTCGTGACCCCGCCGCAGGGTGATTGCACGGCAAGGCTGTGTTCCGATGCGTATCATAACCGAATTTTCGGCCGCATCCGCGCCTATTTTCAGGTTTCCTGCCTAACGCCCAGACAGGGGTCGCAACTTTGATTTGCATCAATTATCGCCTTGAACCCGCAGCGACAAGTAAAGTTGAGACCATAAGGCGCGAGGAAACGACGCAGGTTACGTGCCGTTTCGCGCAGAATGTTTCCGATCAGACGCGCGTTTTCCCGCCGCTACGGGCTGGACGGCGCTGCCAGCGCTGTTAGGGTCCGCCGCAATATCTCATACATTCAGGAGTACACCCATGTCGCTTGACGCCACTCTGAGCAAAATCGACTCCGACCTCTCAGCCTCCATCGAGCGGCTGATGGAGTTTCTGCGAATCCCGTCGATTTCCACCGATCCGGCCTTCAAGAAAGACGTGGACAAGGCAGCCGACTGGTTGGTCGACGACCTCAAAAGCATCGGGATCGATGCGAAAAAGCACCCCACCCCGGGCCACCCGATGGTCGTGGGCCATGTCGGCGACGATGCGGACGCCCCGCACGTGCTGTTCTACGGCCACTACGATGTGCAGCCCGTTGATCCCTTGGACCTGTGGAACCGTGACCCGTTCGACCCGGCGCTGGAAGAGACAGAACACGGTCAGGTCATCCGCGGACGGGGCTCTTCGGATGACAAGGGCCAGTTGATGACTTTTGTCGAAGCCTGCCGCGCCTGGAAGGCGGTCAACGGCAAGCTGCCTTGCCGCATCACGTTTTTCTTCGAAGGCGAAGAGGAATCCGGTTCACCTTCGCTGGTCCCATTTCTCGAGGCCAACAAGGAAGAGTTGAAGGCCGATCTGGCGCTGGTCTGCGACACCTCGATGGTATCACGCGGTGTGCCCTCGATCGCATCGCAACTGCGCGGCATGCTCAAGGACGAATTCACCATCATCGGTCCGCGCATCGACCTGCATTCCGGCCACTACGGCGGCCCCGGCTTGAACCCGCTGCGGGAAATCTCGCGGATCGTTGCCTCGTTCTACGATGAGGAAACCGGACGGGTCGCTGTGGAAGGTTTCTACGAAGGGGTCCACGAAGTCTCCGCCGAGCAGCTGCGCCAGTGGGAGAACTGTGGTTTCGACGAGGCCGAATACCTCAACTCGGTGGGTTACACGCGACCGCATGGTGAGAAAGGGCACTCGACCCTGGAACAGCAGTGGGCGCGCCCGACGCTGGAGATCAACGGGTTGTGGGGCGGCTACAACGGCGCCGGTTCGAAAACGGTGATCCCCAGCCAGGCGCACTGCAAGATCACCTGTCGCCTGGTCGGTGAAATGGACCCGGACAAACTGCGCGACAAGATCCGGAAGCATGTTGAAGACCGGCTCTCTGCTGACGCCAAAGTCGTCTGGGACAATGATCTCGAGGGCTCCCCCGCATCCGTGATGAACCTGGATCGCCCGGAATTCGAAGCGGCACGCGCCGCACTGTCCGACGAATGGGGGCGCGAAGCCGTTTTCACCGGCATGGGAGGATCGATCCCGGTGGTGGGATATTTCAATACGGTCCTGGGTCTGGATTCAATGTTGGTCGGCTATGCCAACGACGATGACGCAATCCATTCGCCCAATGAAAAATACGACGTGAAGAGCTTTCACAAAGGGATCCGCTCGTGGGCCCGAATTCTGGACGCTCTGAGCCGATAGCCGCGAATATCGCAAGGCGCAGCCTTGCGCTCCGGGATATTCCGAGCCGGGTGAAGCGCGGATGCGAACTTCATCTGGCCGGCAGTAACCCGGGGGTGTCGCGGGCAACGCGGCCGGGGGCACCGCCCCCATAAGCCGCAGCCCGCGGACAGACCGTTTTACATGTGGATCACGCGCCCGTAGGCGTCCAAAACCGATTCATGCATCATTTCCGACAAGGTCGGGTGCGGGAAGACTGTATTCATCAGGTCTTCTTCGGTAGTCTCCAACTGGCGACCGACGACATAGCCCTGAATCAGTTCGGTCACTTCCGCACCAACCATATGGGCGCCCAGCAACTCGCCGGTTTTCGCGTCGAATACGGTTTTTATCATGCCTTCCGGCTCGCCCAATGCAATTGCCTTGCCATTGCCGATGAACGGGAAGCGGCCCACCTTGACATCAAAGCCAAGCTCCTTGGCCTTGGCCTCGGTATAGCCAACCGACGCGACCTGGGGATGACAATAGGTACATCCAGCGATGCTCTCCGGTTTCACGGGATGGGCATGTTTGCCAGCGATGAGTTCTGCGACCATCACGCCTTCGTGGCTGGCCTTGTGCGCAAGCCAAGGCGCCCCGGCGATGTCGCCGATTGCATAGAGGCCATCGACCCCGGTCCGGCAGTATGCATCCGTCACCACATGGGTGCGGTCAATTTTGACGCCCAGCGCCTCAAGCCCGAGGTTCTCGACATTTCCGACGATCCCAACGGCAGAGATGACAGTATCGAAATCGTGCTTTTCGACCTTGCCGCCGGTTTCGATATGAGCCGTCACCTTGCCTTTGCCGCGATCCAGTTGCTTGACCATGGACTTCTCCATGATCTTCATACCCTGTTTGACAAAGGACTTCTTGGCGAACGCGCTGATCTCGGCGTCTTCGACCGGCAAGACCCGATCCATCACTTCGACCACGGTCGTGTCTGCGCCCAACGTATTGTAGAAGCTGGCAAACTCGATCCCGATCGCTCCGGACCCGATAACAAGCAGCTTTTTCGGCATCCGGGCCGGTTGCAGCGCATGTTTGTAGGTCCAGACCAGATCGCCATCTGCTTCCAGGCCCGGCAACTCGCGCGCACGGGCACCGGTGGCCAAGATGATGTTCTTCGCCGTCAGATCCTCGGTGCCCTTGTCGGTCTTGACCGTCACTTTGCCTTTCGACGGGATTTTCGCCTCGCCCATCACGACGGTGACTTTGTTCTTCTTCAGCAGATGACCGACGCCGCTGGTCAGTTGCTTGGCAACCCCGCGCGAGCGTTTGACGACCGCGTCCAGATCGTAACCGATCTTGTCGGCACTCAGACCGAAGTCCTTTGCGCGCTCCATCAGGTGGAACACTTCGGCCGACCGCAGCAAGGCCTTGGTCGGGATGCAGCCCCAGTTCAGGCAGATGCCGCCCAGATGCTCGCGCTCGACCACGGCGGTCTTGAGGCCCAGTTGGGCCGCACGAATGGCAGCCACATAGCCGCCGGGGCCCGCACCGATTACGATCAGATCAAAGGATTGTGCAGCCATGTTTACCTCTCGGCGCAGGTCGATTGAAAACTAGTTTACCGTTAAACTATTTTTTTGAACGCATCAATATGCTGCCCCGCGACATATGTGACGCAGGGTCATCAAAACAAGAGCGCGCGGTATTCAGCCTATACCCCGCGTCCCTTGAAGGCTAGAAAAGACCTGCAACCATGTTCGAATTTCGGATCTGCAGATTTTAGGGAAACCAATCATGGCCAAGACTCTCAAAGATTTGTTGCTTGCCCTTTTGAACGCCACACTGATCCTTGTGGCTCTGTGTCTGTTCCTTGGTTGGAAGCTGGCGCGAAGCGTCGAGAATATTCAGGACAACTTCAGAGAAAGCCTGCAAATCGTTCAGCCGCTGCGTGAACAGGCGCAGGGCGTCCGAGAGGATCTTGCAAGTCTGCGCGCTGATCTGTCCGGTATTCGCATCCTGGGAGATGATGAGCCGGAGTTGAAGCAGAAGCTTCAGCAGGCGCTGGTGCGATTGGACGAGGTCCAGGCCAAGCTGGAAACCACGCAGGCCCGCCTCAACGAACTGGTCGAAAACCCTCAGCTACTGATTGATTACGCAATCACCACGGCCGTCGATGCCACAACGGCCAGGCTGATCGAATTGCGCGGATGTGGGAAGGCGGCCTAACCCGCCGCCTGCAACTCACGCACCGTTGTGCCGTATCCGCCGCCGCTGACATATGCGGCTTCGGGTGCCGTGGTCTCACGGGCTAGCGCCGCGTTGCGGTATGGGAAACGCCCAAACTTGCGGATCACCTCACGATGGGCGCGGGCATGCAGCAGATTGCTTGCACCATGTTCCGGCATGCGCTGGCACATCAGGCGCACACAGCGCTCCTGATCGCACAGGTTCTCTGAGTGCATCATCGGCAGGTAAAAGAACTGTCGGGCTGGCTCGTCGATCTTCAGATCCCATTCCTTGTCGACGGCACATTTCGCTGCTGCCAGTGCCGCCTTGTCGGATGAGAAGGCTTTGCCGCTGCCTCGGAACATGTTGCGCGGAAACTGGTCCATGAGGATGATGTAGGCCAGCGATCCGCTGGGATATGTCAACCACAGAGAGAACTTACCCTCGCACGCGGCTTGCCATGTCTCAAGGAAGCGGTCCCGTATCTGCGCATCCAGCGCTTCATCTTCGCGGTACCACCCCTCGGGGCCTACTTCATCCAACCAGAAACTCAGTACTTCTTCAGGACCGACCATTGCCCTTGACTCCGTCTGTTCCCCCCCGAGGGACGTAATGTCATATAAGTCGGTTTTACAGACTTGTTACAGTAACATATTGCAACATTGACGACATAAATCCGGCGGTCAGGCAGGTTGGTGTTCTTCCTCTTCGTCCTGCGCGGCTTCGATCGCGACTTCTTGCGCAACTTCCAGTGCGACCGGCGATGCCGTCGGGTACAGCGGCGACATGGTGCCAGTCTCGTCCACGGGCACCGAGGCCCGCTGGGTCATCCGGTAGACCGCATAGACCGCCATGGCAAACAGTAGTGCGGCAATGAACAGGAAGAAGCCGGACGGCCCGAACACGGCATCCCCCATCAGCCAACCGGTGATCAGCGGGCCGGCAATTGCGCCGAGCCCGTTGATGAAAATCAGCCCGCCGGACGCGGCTGCCATATCTTCGTGTTCGAGGTAGTCGTTGGTGTAGGCGATCAGCAGGGAATACAGTGGATTGGACATGCCGCCGATGACAAAGGCCGCAGCCAGCAAAACCGGGAAGTCGACCCCGAAAACCATGCCCACCGCCGCACTGATGCCGCCCACGACCGACACCAGCAGGATCAAC